>JALSJK010000018.1 GCA_026989395.1 Methylomonas sp. | reverse complement strand
GCCCAGAAAATTAAGGTCTATTATACTATTTCTGGGTGTTTTGTTCCTTGCTTTTTTATAGATAATTCTTTATTAATCATTTGGATAGGTTGTTTTTCAGGGGTGACTAATTAACGTCAGCCAGCTTCTGTTCCTTTAATTGATTCGCCTCGCTTAATAATTTGACCTGGCTTGCAGACATGCCTATACTGTTTACGGTCAAAAAGACCTCACTACATTCATAATAGTTGATTTGCATTCAGTATGTTACAGAATGTCAAAAGTGCATTTTTCAGCGTAAACAGTATACAACATTAGAACCCGCACTGACTGAAAAAATAATCAACACATTGATAATGTAGTAAACAGGTTTTTGCCATATTGGTGCCTTTAACTCAGCCAAAACCATCAGACCAAGCAACAGACACATCACAATTGCAGTATATTTGGGTGGAAAATCAAAATTAACCCATAACGAATTTGCAATCATCATGGTAATACCTCCTGCAATTCCTGGAGTCAACATGGAGTTAGGGTTTAAGAAATCTTTTATTTCAGACATTTGACACCTCAGAATCATAGTGATCATTACATTAGGTTGATTTCAAATTTAACAAAAATAGATAACAAAGTAAGTGATGAATTCACATCTAAATCCGATAAATTCAATTGAAGGGTGTTCTCGATGAATTTTTATGGTTTAATTCCAGTCCAGCTTCCTGTCAAAAAGATTTGCTGAAAACTATAAAAACCAGTGTGGAGGGGATATGAGATTCATCAAACAATCAAGAAAACTACTTTTTACCTGTGTATCAACCTGGCTGATGTTTTTTTGCCCTGTTCAGGCAAATTCTGAAATCAATGGTCATCAACTTTATATGGATAACTGCGCAAGCTGTCACGGAGCTGATCACGGTGGCTACCTTGCCCCGCCACTGAATTCCACAACATTGAAAGGCCGCAGCCCTACTGTTTTGCGAAGCACCATCATGACGGGCAGTTTTGGAACATTGATGCCGCCATTTTTTGGCCGATTGTCCGATGATGACATTCGAGGTTTGGTTAAACATCTACAGGAAACGCCCAAACAACCTAACCCTGACTGGACGTTAGCTGATATGCAAGCTTCGCTGAAAGTCTATATCAAAGATGAAAGCAAACTACCCGCTAAACCTGTTTATAAGATTGACAATGTTGATGATTTGATTGGCGTAGCTGCGCGTGGCAAATATGGTCGTGGTACAGGTTCAAGAGCAATTTTTATCAACAGCAAAACGCATAAAAAAGTCGGAGAAGTACCCACAGTTACCGCAGCTCATATCATAGATTTTAACCCGGCTAAACCACGCTGGGCCTATGTCAAAACTGATACTGCAGAAATTTATAAAGTCGATTTATATTCCATGCAAGCGGTTCGCAGTATCAAAACTGGATTTAATGGCCCTGGAATGGGTGTATCGCGTGATGGTAAATATATTATGGCGGGTTCTTTTGTACCCCATGTTGCTGTCATACTGGATGCTGAAACCTTGGAACCCTTAAAAACTTTTAAACTGGAAGGCATCGACCCTGATGGCAAAATGGTTACTTCTGATTCCGGCATGGTCATTGGCACACCCTTCGCCGATATTTTTGCCATTGCCCTGGAAAATGCCGGTCAGGTGTGGATTATTGATCTGAAAGAAGATTTTCCCGTCACAAAAATCAAAAATGTAGGGCGTCATTTACATGATGCCTTTTTGACTCACAAAGGCCGCAAATTGATGGTTGCTTCTTATGATGACAGCATTGTCGCTGCGATCGACCTGAAAGACCGTAAAATCATAAAAAAACTGGAAGCTGGCTGTGTTCCTCATGTCGGTGGCGGATCAGCCGTAAAGGTTGACGGGCGAACACTGGGTTTCGGTACTAATTTTGGTACGTGTGACAAAACTGTAGTCAGTGTTTGGGATCTGGATAAAATGGAACTGGTCAAGCAAGTGCCTGTTTCCGGCGGTACAGAATCGCCAGCGGCTCATGCCAATGCGCCTTATGTCGCCGTGGATATTATCACTAAAGACAAACGTGCACGAACCATTCAGCTGATTGACAAGAAATCACTTGAAGTTGTTAAAACCCTGGACGTTGGTGGCCATGCTTATTTTCCTGAATACAGTGCTGATGGCAAGTTTCTTTATGTGAGTGCTGGTTACAGTGGCGATGAAGTCGTCGTTTACGATTCCAATTCATTAAAAAAAGTCGCGTCCATCAGTATGGAAAGCCCTGCCGGTATTTTTTCACGTGGCCGGGTAAAATACATGACCCGCGGCTTGTCGCCTGATGAAATGGAGTAAAACGATGCTTAAAGTCTCTACTTCTACTGTGTTTTTTTTGTTTTTGGGATTTTCCGGCACCAGCCATGCAGCCAGCCCTTATGCAGGCAAAAGTCTGGCCGCCAAGGTTTGTTCTCAGTGTCATGGCATCCGTCAACCCAGTGCTGATGCACCTTTTCCACCTTTGGCAGGACGTGATGCAGGTTATTTAAAGCAAGCATTAACACAATATCGGGACAAAACACGCAGATCTGAGGTTATGAATCGAATCGCAAGCTCTCTGTCCGATAAGGATATTGCCAATCTTGCCTCTTACTACAGTAAAATCAAGCCTTGATTCAATGTGGAAAGCAGGATTGTTACTGACTTTTAGTTTTGCCGTGGCCGCAGAAACCGAAAACCTTACACCAGAACGGCAACAAGTTTTGCTCACTATGCTGAAAAATGATTGTGGTGCATGCCATGGGCTGACATTAAAAGGTGGCTTGGGGCCACCTTTATTATCTAAGGCACTAACTGACAAATCAGACAAAATGCTTGTGAATACTATTTTACAAGGCAGAGATGGAACGGCGATGCCTTCGTGGAAAAAACTTATCAGCAAGCAAGAAGCATTCTGGCTGATTCATCACCTGAAAAACTCAAAATGACCAAACCTGTTTATCTTTTGTTTTTTCTGTCTTTGCTACTGCCTGTTTTTTGCACGGCAGAATTAAGAGGTACAGGCGATCTCGGGCTGGTTATCGAGCGGGAAACCGGCTCTGCTTTAGTTATCAACACCACCGATCACTCTGTGCTAAATCGAATTGAAGGTTTGGGCGATGTCTCTCATGCTTCAGTGGTTTTCTCCAGAGACCAACGCTACGCTTTTGTTTTCGGCCGCGATGGTGGGTTAAGCAAAATCGATCTGTTGTTAGGAAAAATTGAAAAACGAATTATTCAGGCAGGAAACAGTATCGGTGGCGCTATTTCCCAAAATGGAAAATTAATAGCGGTTTCCAATTATACGCCCGGAGGTGTGAAAATATTCTCCAGTGAAACCCTGGAACCATTGTCCGAAATACCTGCAATTGATAAAAACAATCAACGTTCAAAAGTCATCGGTCTGGTTGATGCGCCCGGGCAACTATTTATATGTAGCCTTTTTGAGGCTGGTGAAATCTGGAACATCGATGCAAAAAATCCCAAGCAACCCAAAATCAAAAAATTTACTGGAATCGGAAAACAACCCTATGATGCCTTATTAACCCCTAATGGTCGTTACTATCTGGCCGGGTTATTTGGAGAGCCGGGACTGGCATTGCTTGATTTATGGAATATTAAAGCCGGTATTAAGCGAATTTTAGGTGATTATGGAAAACACGAAGCAAAATTGCCAGTGTATAAAATGCCCCATCTTGAAGGCTGGGCAATCGCCGGAAATCTTATGTTCATTCCGGCGGTTGGTCAGCATGAAGTATTAGTGGTCGACACTGATGGTTGGCAATTACTCAAACGCATTCCAGTGGCAGGACAGCCGGTTTTTGTTATGGCACGACCAGATGGGCGGCAAATCTGGGTCAATTTTGCCCTGCCTGATAATCATTTATTGCAGGTAATTGATGTTAAGGACATGGCACTTAAAAAAACGTTGTCGCCGGGAAAAGCAGTATTACACATGGAATTTACACCACGTGGCGAAAATGTTTGGGTATCTGTACGAGACGAGAACAAAGTCCTTATCTATAACACCGAAAATTTTACAGTTGAAAAAACCTTAAATGCTAAAAAACCCAGTGGGATTTTCTTCACTGCACGAGCAAATCAATTAGGATTGTAACTATTGTGCTGAATCCATTACAAAAACAATTACTGAATGATTTCCAACAGGATTTTCCTCTGTCCCCTACCCCTTATTCAGATATTGCAAAATCAATAGGAGCCAGCGAGCAAGAAGTTTTGGATGCTCTACAGGAATTGAAAAAGCTTGATTATATAAGCCGTATTGGTCCCATTGTTCCCCCGAACAAACTGGGCTGCAGTATGTTGTTAGCGATGTCGGTTCCTGAGGAACAATTGCAATCAGTCGCCCAAATTATTAATCAATTTCAGGAAGTAAATCATAATTACCAAAGAGAAAACCGCTTTAATCTCTGGTTTGTACTGATTGCCCAAAATTCTAGCCATCTTGAAGCGGTCATTGCTGAAATAGAATCAGAAACAGGATTCAAAACCATGCGCCTGCCGCTATTGGCCGATTTTTTTATTAACCTCGGATTTGAACTGGATTGGGATGATTGATAGTAAAGATTTACAATTGATTAAAATTATTCAGCATGGCTTACCAATCACATCCAGACCTTTCAATGAAATAGGCAATCAGATTGGCATGAACGAGTCAGAAGTAATTGAGCGCCTAACCTGCTTAAAAAATACAGGCTTGATTAAACGTTTTGGGGTTATTGTCCGTCATCAACGCTTGGGCTACACCGCAAATGCAATGGTAGTTTTCAATATACCTGATCAATCAGTGGTGAAAGTAGGCGAAATGATAAGCCAGGCTAAATATGTCAATTTGTGTTACCAACGCCCACGGCAGGGAACAAATTGGCCTTATAATTTGTATTGCATGATTCATGGAAAAAACCGCTCCAAGGTATTACAACAACTGGACCAGTTAATTGACACCTGCAAACTATCCCAATTTGAGCGGGAAATTCTGTTCAGTCGACATTGCTTTAAACAGCGTGGCGCTTTTTATTGTACCCCCACGGCTTCTTCTGATCTTGCCTTTTCTGTTGCTCATGGATGAAATCGACAAAACCATTATCAATGAATTGCAAAATGGTTTTCCTGTTTGTGAATCCCCTTACCAGAGCGCTGCTGAACAACTTGGAATATCCGAAAACGAATTAATCGACCGCTTGCAAAAATTGTTAGATGATGGGATTTTATCCCGTTTTGGCCCTATGTATCATGCCGAAGTCATGGGAGGAGCCTTAACTCTAGCAGCCATTAAAGTGCCAGAGAAAAAATTTGATGAAATCGCAGATATTGTCAATAGCTTTCCAGAAGTGGCTCATAATTATCAGCGTACTCACGACCTGAATATGTGGTTTGTCATTGCGACTGACACACCAATAGCTATTCAAAATGTCATTCAGTCGATTGAAAAACAAACCGGACTTCATGTTTATAATATGCCTAAAAACAAGGAATATTTTGTTCAGTTGAAACTCGAAGCCTGATTAAGATGGATATGATTGACCGGAAAATTATCCAACAAACCCAAGCTGGTCTACCTTTATCGCCACACCCCTATCATGAAATTGCAAAAACATTAAATATTAAGGTAGAACTTGTCATGCAGCGGATACTTGCCATGCAGAGAAACGGTATTATCCGCCGAATTGCAGCGGTTCCTAATCATTACCGCCTGGGTTATAAATATAATGGCATGACAGTTTGGGATATTGACGATCAATACATTGACGAAATGGGAGCACAAATTGGACAGCTCGATTTTGTCAGTCACTGTTATCATCGACCCAGACATTTACCAGACTGGCCTTTTAATCTGTTCGCCATGGCTCATAGTAAAACTGAACAAGGCATCAAAACACAAATTGATGAAATTTCCAGCATATTAGGTTCCTACAGTCGCGGTCATGATGTGCTTTACAGCACCCGCATCTTAAAAAAAACCGGCCTTAGAATAACCAGACCATAAAATGTTTCGACTCAGCCAATACATGCGGGAAATACTACATCCCACACCCATAAGGCCAGCAAGAAAACCATCTGGCCCTGTGGTTATATGGAACCTGATTCGCCGCTGCAACCTAACTTGTAAACATTGCTATACGACCTCTGCCGACATTGATTTTCCTGGTGAACTGACAACTGCAGAAATTTTTTCTGTCATGGATGATTTAAAAACATTCAAGGTTCCTGTGTTGATTTTGTCAGGAGGCGAGCCATTATTACATCCAGATATTTTTGCTATTTCCAAACGCGCCAAGGACATGGGGTTCTACGTTGCTTTATCCAGCAATGGTACGTTAATCAATAAACAAAACATCAAAGAAATTGCTGAAATTGATTACCAATACATTGGTATCAGCCTGGACGGCATGGAACAAACTCATGACCTATTCCGTAAAAAACAAGGCTCATTTGCTGAATCAGTAAAAGGCATCAAATTATGTCGTGATCATAACATCAAAGCTGGAATCCGGTTTACTCTGACCCAAGATAATGTTGACGATTTTCCTGCCATGTTAAAACTGATGGATGAGCAAGATATCGACAAGTTTTATTTATCGCATCTGAATTATGGTGGCAGAGGCAATAAAAACCGCAAGGATGACGCAGCCTTTCAAATGACCAGAAACGTCATGAAGCAATTGTTTGAAGCTTGTCTCAAATGGGAAAAGCAAGGTGTTGAGCGAGAAATTGTGACGGGCAATAACGATGCCGATGCTGTTTATTTTTTACATTGGGTAAGAAAAAACTTTCCACACCAAGCTCGCCATATCCAAACAAAACTGGAACAATGGGGCGGTAATGCATCTGGTGTTAATGTTGCCAATATCGATAATCTCGGAAATGTGCATCCTGATACTTTTTGGTGGCATTATCATCTGGGTAATGTCAAAGAACGGCCATTTTCAGAAATCTGGCAAGATATTTCAGATCCATTAATGACTGGACTCAAGCAAAGTCCACGGCCTTTAAAAGGTCGCTGCCAAACCTGCGCCCATCAAAAAATATGCAACGGCAATACCCGTGTCAGAGCACAACAAGTTTATGACGATGCCTGGGCTGAAGATCCGGGGTGTTATTTAACTCCGGAGGAAATCAAGCATAATTGTCGTGATACTTAACACGGTGGCTTCAATGGTCAGCAAAATTGAAAGCCTTTCTAAGAGTAAAAGCGGTTATTCAGTGTTGCTTTTGACGCACTGTCTCACGTCAATTGAGCAACTCGTAGGGGAAGGCTTCATCCTGATCTTTAATCGTCATTAGGGTAGAATACATCCAGTAGCCTTTGAAAATACTCACCTCATGCTTGAAATTATTCAAATTCCGGTATTAAATGATAATTACATCTATTTGATTAACGATCCAGTTTCTGGTGTGACGGCAGTTGTTGACCCAGCCCTTGCTGGACCTGTTCTGGATAGGCTTGCAGAAAACAGCTGGCCATTAACATACATATTCAATACCCATCATCACTGGGACCATGTTGGAGGCAATCTTGAGTTAAAGCAAAAAGTTGGCTGCCAGATTGTTGCTTCGAAAAATGATCAACACCGTATTCCCGGAATCGATCTCCTGGTTCAGGAAAATGACAGGATCATGCTGGGCAGTCATCCTGTCGTTATTTTTGAAACACCCGGGCATACCATCGGTCACATTGTTTATTACTTTCCGGAAGATAGTCTACTATTTTGCGGTGATACTTTGTTTGTCATGGGGTGTGGACGTTTATTTGAAGGGACGCCAGAACAAATGTGGCATTCCTTGAATAAACTAAAAAAACTGCCGGATTCGACAAAGATATATTGCACACACGAATATACACAGACCAATGCCCGATTCGCATTAACTATTGAACCAGAAAATGAAGCATTGATTGCTAAAGCAAAAATGGTAGATCAACTACGCGCCCAAGACAAGCCGACTGTTCCTTCTACAATTGCCGAAGAATTGGCAACCAATCCCTTTTTAAGGGTTGATAATCCTAATTTGCAATCAACGCTAAATATGCAAGGCGCACCAGCGGTCGAAATATTTGCAGAAATTCGAAAGCGCAAAGATAATTTTTAAATGGTTATTTTAGGTTATGGTGAGGACCGAAAACAGCTGCTATGGTTAATTCATTTTTCGCTAACGGTTTGATTATTTTGAGCGCATCCCAGATCATTCCCATTGCTTTTGGAAAATTACTGACACTTTCCTTTATCAGACTTTTCGCCCCAAACAAGGCTACCGCAACAAAGTGCTTAATCAAGATTTTTTGATCTTTATTGAGTCCTGCCAAAATTGAAATCGGCTCAAAAGCATAATTCCCACCTTGTTTAATATATTGAAAAACTGCATTTTTCAATAAATCATTGGACATTACACCATACAAGGCATTCGCCAGAATATTCACATTGGCATTCGCATGACGCCGATCTTTATAATACATTCTGACTTTTTTATGGATCAATTCAGTATCCGAAAAATCTGACATACTCAGCAAATGGGAACCCAGAATTTTCACATCGGAAAAAATCGCTGTAATTCCACCACCTGTTAAAGGATGGCGCATATTTAATGCGTCGCCCAACAACACCGCGCCTTCTTTCAGTACCGGTCTGGCAGCCATATAATGATTGGGCATGACTTTGAAATTTTCCTCACCAACTGCTTCGGCAAAATGTGCTTTCATGCAATCCGGAATATAAGGCTCAACATTATTTTTTAAATGCTCCTTTATTGCCGGGCGTTTTGGTGCTTTATCGCCAGGAAAATCAATTAACAACCTGACTTCAGTGCTTGAAATGGGGTAACAAAGAAATGGAGTCGGTCCAGACAAAAATACATGCCCGTGATTTGGATAAGGTAAAGGGCAGTTTTTCAAAACAAGTCCAATAAAAAACGAAGTAACCCGCTTTTCATTTTTACTCAATTTCTTGCGAAAATGTGAGAAAAAACCATCACTGGTAATCGTTAACTTGGCTTTAATTTCATTGATTTCGCCAGTTGCTTTGTCCTTGAATTTTACCCCCTGAATCACTCCATTTTGGTTTTCAATCAAACCTGTTGCAATCCCTTCAAGCTTGGTCACTGATGGGTTCTTTAAAGCACTTGCCCTAAGCTGTTGAAGAAATCGCCCATTATGCAAGCCGACACCATGAAAATGTGTCCTGTGATCTTTATTATAAGGGATGCTGAATTGCTCCTGGTCTTGAAGTAAAGCATAGCCATGAATGTCCTGACCATCAAAGCCATTCAGCAAATGGCCTAAACCCATTTCTGACAAGGTTTCAACAGCGCCAGGTTGCAGTAGCTCTCCGACAATCCTGTTCTTCTCGGAAAATCCTCTATCTATCAAGGCTATTTTAATGCCTTTGGGCGCAAGATAAGCGGCAATCGTTGCTCCAGCCATACCAGCACCTATTACACAGATATCAAATTGTTCGTTCATAATTTTGCTCAACTCTTTGCTATTCAACCTTCATGAGGACTTAAAGTCCAAACTTTTCCGCCATTTACAATGCAATCTTTACAAAGCAATTGATTAAAAGGCCAAATTCTAACATATAAATGATTTGTAATACCGATTCAATGCCCAAATAGGGAAGATATTTCTATAAGCACTATAGGTAATCATGCAATTGTAATTAAACACCCCAGAAATATTTTCTTGCGGCCAATCACCAATTTGGGTTTGTCTGTCCAATAATAATTGGAGACCACGTTCGATCACTGCTCTGTGCTCATAATCACTTGCCATCAACGCCAAAAGTGCCCAAGCTGTATTGACTACCTGAGATTTTTCCGCTTCGGTGTAAATCATATCTGCACAGGATAGATACGTTTCCCCCCAGCCACCATCTGATTTTTGTTTCGAAATTAAAAATCCGCAAGCCCTGTCAATGTGCTGTTTCAGAATATCAGAATCATAGATTTCCTTGTTTCTGGCCTTGCTTAATACTTCTACGGCAAACCAGGTTGCATAAGTAAAACAGACTCCCCAGCCTCCATACCATGAACCATCTGCTTTTTGTTGTTTGATTACAAATTTAATGCCTTGGTTAATGGCAGATTTAATTTGTTGGCTTTTATAATCCGGGAAATCCTGCTGGAATTCGATCAAGCTCAAAATGCAGGCCGAACTGCACTCAGTCCAGGAATAATCAATCATGATATCAGCAAAAATTTCCGAAGGATTGATTTTTTCCAACCATTTTGGAGCGCGGGATAATTCGTAAGTGGCCCAACCGCCATCCTGGTTCTGATAAGAAAGTATTACATCAACGGCAAGCTTGATTCTGTCTTCAGATATTTTAGCTTCCACCAACCCCGAATGATGGCAAGCCAACGTCGTACTCAGCCCTTCAGCTGTACAATCAGCTACTGGCCATCCTTGCTCTGCTGTGGAAAACGGCCAACTCCCGATCATTGGATGCCTGAAATATTGCTCATGCGTTTCATGTTGTTTTAGAATTTGGGACCTATCAATAAACTGATACGCTCTATTAATTGTCGACTCAAATAGCTGACCAATATCGCTCTCAAGAATCGCCCGGGTTGTAAAAGCAGTATCCCAAAGTTGGGAGCCATTATAGCCTGACATTTTCATACCATCTTCAGCAACCCATAGATAATCATACCAACGTTTTACATGTTGTTGAAATTGTTTGGACTGCTGTCCATGCGCATGCCAAACACATATAGAATTGATCGCCTGGCTGACCGGACCAATATCCAAATATTCGGTTTGTAAATCTTCAGCATGAATATAATTCAAAATAAACTGCAAAGCTTTTTTTCTTAACCCATGGAAATGAATTTTTTCATAGCCGTTAGTAAAAAAATTCATCCATTTCAACACCGGTGACTGAACAGTGTAAATATCCTTGTCACAAACCATATTGCGCTGTTTGGGCCAATCAATGTCAGCAAAATCGCCACAATAAATTTCTTTGCGTAAAGATAAAATCAAGTCATTTTCAGGTGCCTTAACCCGGTGCGCATAACAGTAGGCCATTGGTAAGTAAACCATCCTTGCATGACACCAATAACGCGAAGGATGCATCGGCAGCCATTTTGGCAACAACCACATTTCCGGAAACAGACTGTTAAATCCCGACCAGTCGTACAAATTCATAACGGCTAGATAAAACTTGCCCCATGAGGGAATGCCTACTGCCCCGCCGTTTTCCATGACCCAGTTTCTAGCTTTTATCAATAGCGGATCGCCAGATTCTACTCCCAATATTCTTAACGAAACATATTGCATCACGGTTCCAAACATGGTGGAATCGCCTTCAATATGCATCCCCCACCCACCGTCAGGATTCTGATGATTCTTAATATAAATTTTCATCAAAGCCTGGTGAGGTTCCGGAAAATCAGTGCCGGTAATATATGATGCAATCAGTAAACCAGGCAGAAGAAACATTGGACCACCGTAATCGCCAGGCCAATGACCTTCTTCACTCTGTAAGCTAGAAAAATAATTGACCCCATTGATTAAAGACTCAACAATGTTTTGATCTTCAATCTTTGGCTGGTTGGGTCTGGCGCCAGAAAACGGTTCATACTTCTCCCTGAGCCACTGATTTCTAAAAACCAAATCGGCAGAATTAGGGTTATTTTGACTATCGAACTCAAAATCCTCAGAAAACTGTCGTGCTTGGTTTTGAGAAATCTTTGAACTATTTTCCAAATGCCGATCTATATCATTTGATTCTGGCTTGTAAGCCCAAATTTGTCGGCCATTTTTAGTCAGCAACTGCCAGTCTTTCCAGCTCGGTTTTATTTCTAGCATACCCTGGTAGTCGTTTTGAATTTCTTCACTTGTCGTTTTTCTACAAACTGCAACATAATAACGTCATCATTTTACAACATTTTTTATTAAAACACCCGTATTTTGCATTTTAACAACACAAATTTAACATAAAAAAAACACCCGAAATCTTCTTTAAACGCATAATTTTACAATAATTAAGTTGATTTTTTAAAGATTGCCCCATATACTTAACAGCATGAATAAAATATTTTTTGTTGTTTTTTGCCTACTCTTTACAAATCTAAGTTTTGCAACCGCTATGGATACGGCGTTGCAAAATATTGAATCAAAATGGGAACTGGCTGAACACAATTACCCAGAAAATCAACGCAAACAAGAATTTATCAGCTTATTAAAACAAGCGCGGAATCTGGCTGCAAAATTTCCCAACAAGGCTGAGCCTTTAATTTTGCAAGCCTGCATCATTTTGACCCGCGCAAAAATTGAAAGCTCTTTTAATGCCTTGGCCTCGGCGCATAAAGCCAAGGATTTACTCGAGCAAGCCATTGCAATTAACCCTAAAGCGGACAGAGGATCAGCTTTCGTTACTCTAGGCGTGCTTTATTACAAAGTACCTGGCTGGCCAATAGCTTTTGGAGACAATAGCAAAGCAGAAGCCATGCTAAAAAAAGCATTGTCGATAAATCCCAGAGGGATTGATAGCAATTATTACTATGCTGAATACTTACTTTCTCAGAACAAATCTGAACAAGCTGCTCGTTATTTAGCAAAAGCGGTAATGGCTCCGCTACACAAACCAAAGCTTTTCTCTAAAACCATTAAAGCAAAAGCTAAAAAGGCATTAAACGACATTTCCACGCTGCTTGCGTCTAACGGCAACGCAAATTCACTTTAAAAGTTCTTCAGATTATTGAGGCGTTACTTTAGAATAACGCCTCTTTCTCTTTGTTAAAAAACACACAAATGGCTCAAAATAGCCCAAATGCTCTTAAGATTGTTTTTATTGCCGATGTGATTGACGGCGAAAAATCGGGAGGAGTGATTTCAGCCAGACGGCTGACCGATTATTTAAAAAATCGTCACCATCTTAAAATCATAAGCACTGGTAAAGACGAGCCACAAAAAATATTACTTAAACAGTTTTATCTGCCGTTTGCAAAGAAACAAATGCTTGAAATGGGTTTTTTGTTTGCCTGGCCCAACAAAAAAATTCTAATCGACAACTTTAAGGGGGCTGATATTATCCACATCCAGTTTCCTTTTTTGCTGGGATATCAAGCATTAAAAATTGCCAAATCAATGAACAAACCCGTGGTGTTGGGTTTTCATGTTCAACCGGAAAACCTGATCTGGAATGTCGGCATTAAATCAGAATGGCTAACATCAAAGCTATATCGGTTTTTTGTTAAAAGCTTTTACAACAAAGGCGATACTGTTATTTCTCCCAGCCCAATGGGTAAAACCATGCTGGAAAAATATGGCATCACTGCACCTGTTAAAGTCATTTCCAATGGCTTGCCCACACAATTTCAACCCCAAAGTTTTTCACGTGACAGCAAATATATTGATAAATTCATTATCCTGATGGTCGGCAGGCTCGCCAAAGAAAAACGACATAGCCTGGTTATTGAGGCAATCAACCGATCAAAATACGCAGGCCAGATTCAATTAGTCGCCACCGGGAAAGGTCCGTTACTCGAAGAACTTGAAACACTGGGAAAACAATTACCCAACCCAGCTGTTTTTACCTATGTTAGCCAAGAACAATTACTCAAGTTTTTTAACACGGCCGACTTATTCCTTCATGCCTCGGAAATTGAACTGGAAGGCATGGCGGTGATGGAAGCCATTGGCTGCGGCTTACCAGCATTAATCGCTAATGCCGACCATAGCGCATCCACACAATTCGCGTTAAATGAAAAATTTCTGTTTAATTCTGGGGATGTTGATGACTTGGCTTTAAAAATCAATTACTGGTTTGAAAACCGCGATGAATTAACTGCTTCAAAACAACAATATTTGGAAAAAGCCAAACAATATTCTTTTGAAGGCTGCATGCAACAAACAGAAGATTTATACCGTCAAGTTATTAAGGAACACACATAAAATAACTTGAACAACTTGCTTGTCTTTTATTCGTCTTCTGCCATGTAAAATAGTAACATGACAGGTAGCTATGCGCCTATTTCTACGCCTTAAATACAAATAAAAAGCTGCGCCAGCTCAGCTGCCCAACTTTCCATACACGCTCCTAAAGACTCTATGCTTTCCCCATAAACTTCCCGGTACTGGTATTAATTTTAATTACCTCACCTTGATCAATGTATTCAGGAACCTGAACTTCCATTCCCGTTGTTAGCTTTGCCGGCTTGGTTCTTGCTGTTGCACTGGCACCTTTAATACCAGGAGCTGTTTCAATAATCTCCAAAGCGACTGACGAAGGCAACTCTAAAGCTGAAGGGGAATTATCAATCAGCAACATAATTAATCCCTCAAGCCCTTCAGTTAAATAACCCACCTGCCCTTCCAGATCCTCTGCATCCAAAGCATATTGTTCAAAATTTTCCATATTCATGAAATAGTAAGCGCCGTCATCCTGATATGAATATTGTACAGAAACACGCTCACAATCCGCTTCTTTCAGAAAATCGTCGCCTTTGAATGTCTCATCCAGTTTTTGTTTGGTTTTCAAATGGGCAAAACGGACTTTGTAAAGCGTTGATGCACCACGTGATGTTGGATTTCTGATTTCTATTTTTTTTACTGCATAAGGTTCGCCATTGATTTCAACAGCTACATTTAATTTTAATTCACTCGCTTTTGGCAAAACAATTCCTCGGGTTATTTTTTCTTGATATAAAAAACTTGCTTATCTGATTCCTTAAAAAAATGAACAATTTTATGTCCAGATTGATCTGAGTAAACACCAAAATCAAGATGCGCAGCCGGATCCGTTGCAATAACTTTAACGATATCGCCACTTTCCATTACCATTAACATTTTTTTTAATCTAAGCAACGGCAAAGGACAGTTAAGCCCACTGGCATCCACTTCAAAATCAAATTCGGTCATATCACTTAACTATTTTCTAATCTGTCTGATTGAACACTTATAATAGAGTATATCATTAACCATATTTTCCTAACATCACTGACAAACATGGAGTATTTTCCACTTTTTTTAAAATTAAAAAACCAGCCTTGTCTGGTTATTGGTGCCGGTACTATTGCGGCAAGAAAAATTGAGCTGCTGGCCCGGGCGCATGCAAAAATTTCAGTTATCGCAGAACATATTGGAGACGAGGTTGCCAATATGAAAACCACTCACCAATTAACGATCTCCAAAAAAACCTTTGAAGCAACTGACCTGCAATCATTCAGACTTATTATTGCTGCCACCAGCATTCAGTCAGTCAATGAAAAAATTGCAGCCGCGGCAAAACAACATAATATTCCTGTCAATGTTGTTGATAATCCTGAACTATGTAGCTTTATTTTTCCTGCCATCATAGATCGCTCGCCTGTCATTGCCGCCATCTCATCCGGCGGCGCTTCACCCGTCCTGGCTCGTCTGCTCAGAGCTAGAATAGAAAGCCTGATTCCTGCCTCTTATGGCCGCTTGGCGGGATTAGCTGAAAAATACCGCGACAAAGTCAAAGAATTTATTTCCAATCCGAGACAACGCCGAATTTTCTGGGAAAACGCCTTGCAAGGCCCCATTGCGGAAATGGTTTTTTCCGGAGAAACCGAGGAAGCCGAGCGGCAATTAATCAATACTTTACAAAACCACTCAAATAAAAAAAACCATTGCGGCGAAGTCTATTTGGTTGGCGCTGGCCCCGGAGATCCTGATTTACTGACTTTTAGGGCTTTACGATTAATGCAACAAGCAGATGTCGTTGTTTACGACCGACTGGTTTCATCCGAGGTTCTTGATTTGACCAGGCGAGATTCAGAAAAAATCTATGCCGGAAAAAAACGCAATGATCACGCCTTGCCCCAAGAATCCATTAATCAGTTATTAGTTCGCCTTGCTCAGGAAGGTAAGCGAGTCGTCCGTCTAAAAGGCGGGGATCCTTTTATTTTTGGACGAGGCGGCGAAGAAATTGAAACACTAATGTCGTTAGGTATCAATTTCCAGGTTGTTCCTGGCATCACTGCTGCCTCGGGCTGCGCAACCTATGCCGGCATCCCCCTTACCCACAGAGACCACGCCCAGTCCTGTACCTTTGTCACGGGGCATTTGAAAGATGGGAATATTAATTTAGATTGGCAACAACTGGCCAAACCCAACCAAACCATTGTTATCTATATGGGGTTAGTTGGTTTAGCCAGTATTTGCAAAGCACTTATTCAACACGGCTGCGATCCGGAATTGCCTGTTGCCTTAATTCAACAAGGTACAACAACTCAGCAGCGGGTAATAACAGGCACATTAACTTCTTTACCAGAACAAATTGCCAAGATAAAAATTGCCCCACCAACATTGATCATTGTCGGATCAGTGGTTACACTTCATAATAAACTTGCCTGGTTCAGAAAACCGCACACCGACTAAATTTTACAGCCTATGCCTTTTTTTAAAGCTTTGATTGCACTGTTTTGCTTTTTTCTATTA
This sequence comes from Methylomonas sp., assembly GCA_026989395.1. Classification (GTDB taxonomy): domain Bacteria; phylum Pseudomonadota; class Gammaproteobacteria; order Methylococcales; family Methylomonadaceae; genus JALSJK01. Next base: position 14,229 of record JALSJK010000018.1, on the reverse strand, counting down.
TCTGCTTGTAACAATACCCCCAAACCAGAAAAAACTGTTAATTTAGCCCCCGAAGGACTTTTTTCAGCAGCTCTATCAAAACAATATGCACTTCTGGGCACTTCTAAAAGTCATGCTGAATTATGGCAATTAAAGCCCAAAAAACTTCTTCATACCTGGCAACATACTGATGAAAATAACGGAATTATTGCGCTAGATATTTCTGAAAATGAACAATTTGCCATTACTGCAGAGCGTGGCTCCATTGCTTGGTGGCGTATTTCTGACGGCAAACTGTTAACTATTTGGAGCCTGCCCGGCATCACTCATGTCAGTCTGAACGCGGCAGGAGACTTTGCCTTGATTGGCCTACAAGACAAGGCTATTTATTTTTCCCTGCAATACGGAAAAACCCTCTATGCCTTCCCCCACCAGGATGTCATCACAGCCACTGCATTATCTGCTAATGGTAAATATGCACTGACTGGATCAAAAGATGGTGAAGCAAAACTATGGGAGCTTTCGGCTGGTGAATTAACTCATTCGTGGAAAAACCCTACAAAACTATCGGTCGCCGCCTTGTCAGCAGATGGAAAATATGCATTGACCAATGCCGCGCTAGGCTTAACACAAATCTGGAACACCCAAAAAGGCAAAGTCTCCACACAGATCGGGCCAAAATTAATGACATTAACCGCTGCAAAATTTAGCAAAAATGGAAAATATTTAATTTCTGCCAGAACTGCTCAAAGAATTGACTTATGGCGCGTAACAACTGGAAAAAACGTAAAATACTGGCGACTTACCACAGGTGAAGAATGGCCCTCGGCAGCAACAATTCTCGCTTTATCATTCACCAGTAACGAAAAAAAATTCTACAGCGTAAGCTCAAAGGGAATTTTACAGAGATGGAGAAAATAGTATAAATAATTGATTTCATAAAAAAACCGCAAATCATATTTACCTGCCTCAATAACTTAACATATCTACTTGGCCAATCATTATCCTGCCATCACCATCCGAATTCAGTCATTATTAAGCTATTTCATCGATAATAGACTTAACGTTTGATGAAATAAAATCATAAAAGGTGTTGATAATTTTTGCGAAATTGCCTATCCTTTGACGGTTTGAATTTTTCATCCAACGAATAACAACGAAAACACTTTTTTCACAAAGAGAGGTCAACATGAAAAAATCATTTGGTGTAATCGCAGGAGCCGCATTATTGGCATTAAGCAGTCAGGCTTTCTCTGCTGGTAATGAAGTACCAGAAAAAATCTGGGTTGGCGGTAAAGTATATGATCGTGCGTTTGGTCGTGGTTGCGGCGCATGCCATGACATTTCTTCTAACCCAAACTTATTTATCAGCGTTAAAGAATTGTCTAAAGATGAATTTATTAATGTTTTAAAGAACGGCAGAAACGGTATGCCTAAAGCAGTTGACGCTATCATGGCTGTCGGTCCTGTCAAAAAGGCAGGCTATTCTGAAGATGAAGCCTTGGAAGCAGTCTATGACTACATTAAAGGCCGTGCAGATGGCAGCGTACCTGAAGGCAAACTGAAAAAAGCTAAATAAAAAACTCAGCTTTATTTATACTTCGCGCGGTCACGGCCGCGCGAAGTATACTCCACAAAAAACAAAAAAACCGCTTCAGCTCATGAAGCGGTTTTTTTGCTTAAATAAAAATTTTTATTTCTTGATATTTCGATTAGCAGGTAAACTCTTAGTTTTATCGTCCCCGGACGGCTCATGTTCTAACCGGTATCTTCCTTGATACCAAACTCCAGCTATTGCCGCAACAAGAAGTCCACATGAGGCAATACTGGCATAGAGTAGATTTTTTAATTGCGAAATCTCATCCATTAGCTGTTTATTCAGCTTCTTCTCAGTATTTGTATTATTAGTCGCTATCAATCGCCCAGCTCCAGTCTTGGAATAGGTTTTAAGAACAATGACATCATTCTTTAAATCATGAATAACCCCCATCCCGGTCGTTGACAAGTTACCCGACTTGATACTTTCCTCAAGTACTCGAAGTTTGCTTTCAATTGAACCGCTAATTAATCCAACCAATTGATTTTGAAGTAACTTTATTTCTTCAGATAACGCGGGGTTAAGATATTGCTTTTGAATTTCAGCAAGAGCTTGCCGCCTTTCAAAATCATTCAACATAGTTTGTTTTGGCAACAGAAAAAAACCGAACAATACCACAACAAGCGCAAGGGAAATCACCATATAAACAAGAACCTTATTTGCTTTTAACAAATTCAATTCATTTTTGCGGGAAAGGACGGGATGCAAAATAACTGCTTTCTGACTGTTGTCGCTTTCATCTGAGTTTTTGTTACTCATGTTATTATTCCTCTAAACCAGTAGCAACTGGCCTCTCTTGTTAAATTTCAAAAGCCTAGCCCACCAACTATGCCAGATTACCATCCTTGGGTCAATGCTCCAATTTACGGTTTCAGGATTTTTTGGTTGAAGTATTTTTTTTAGCTGCAATGCGCAACCTCAGAGCATTCAGCTTGATAAAGCCCTCAGCATCTTTTTGATTATAAGCTCCCTCATCATCTTCAAAAGTAGCAATATTTTGATCAAACAGACTATCTGTTTCTGACATTCTGCCTACAACTTCTACATTGCCTTTATAAAGTTTCAGTCTGACTTTGCCATTAACAACCGTTTGCGACTCATCAATGACCTGCTGAAGCATTTTCCGTTCTGGACTCCACCAATAACCATTATAAATAAGCGTGGCATAACGCGGCATTAATTCATCTTTTAAATGAGCAACTTCACGATCCAATGTTAACGACTCGATTGCCCGGTGTGCCTTCAGCATAACGGTTCCGCCTGGTGTTTCATAGCAGCCACGAGACTTCATGCCCACATATCGGTTCTCAACAATATCCAGACGGCCGATACCATTATCACCCGCCAGACCATTGAGCTTTTCCAAAACGGCTGCCGGGGTCATCGCTTCACCATCAATGGCGACAATATCGCCTTTTTTGTAGGTCAGTTCAATATAAGTCGGTTTATCTGGTGCAGCTTGTGGAGACACGCTCCAGCGCCACATTTCTTCTTCGGGCTCTGCCCATGGATCTTCCAGAATCCCGCCTTCATAAGAAATGTGCAGCAAATTGGCATCCATAGAATACGGCGAGGCTTTACCTCGTTTCATTTCAACAGAAATTCCATGCTCACTAGCGTACGCCAACAGTTTCTCACGAGAGTTCAAATCCCATTCCCGCCAAGGAGCAATAATATGAATATCCGGCCTTAACGCATAAGCGCCAAGTTCAAACCGAACCTGATCATTACCTTTCCCGGTCGCCCCATGGGAAATTGCTGACGCACCAGTTTCGTTGGCAATATCAATCAATCGTTTTGCAATCAAAGGCCGGGCAATTGAAGTACCTAACAGATACTCTCCTTCGTAAATGGCATTCGCCCTAAACATCGGATAGACATAATCACGGACGAATTCCTCGCGTAAATCTTCAATGTATATTTCCTTGATCCCCAAAGCCTCAGCCTTGGCTCGAGCAGGCTCTACTTCCTCTCCCTGGCCTATATCTGCAGTAAAACAAACCACCTCACAAGAATAGACATCCTGCAACCATTTAAGAATAACAGAAGTATCCAGCCCCCCTGAATAAGCTAAAACGACTTTATTAATTTCCGACATGATTTCTCAAAAAACACCTTAAAAATCAGCAATTATACCGGATTTTCTGGCTAGTTAGAGGATAATCTATATTAATCTGATACGTGCGGAAATACCATTTCGCCCAAAATTCTATATTTTTAGGTGATTGAAAAATAATAAATTTTTGTTTCTAGCAAATGATTAAATAGAGGAGTATTGCGTTTTTACGACTTTTACCTTGACAAGAACTTTTCTGCCTGTCTCCCCGCTTATCACATTCTTAATTGCAATCCCACAAACATCTAAAAAACCACTTGGGCTCTCATTTGTAAAATATTTGGGCTTTCGTCGATACCATTCCGATTTGGATTTGCCTCAACAAAAATATAATTCATCATAAATCGGAGATTATAATTCACGTACCAATTCAAACCAATGGTAAAGTTATTTTCCTTGCCTCCCTTAATATCACGATCATTCAAATCGATCCAACTATAACGTAAAGCAAATTCCCAGGCGCCATACTTATGTGTTGGTTCAATCAACCCAAAAATACCTTTTTTTACATTATATGGCCGGGATTCGCCGGTTAAAAACCAACTGCCCTGCACATAGCCGCCAAAAAAATCAAGGTTAGCAGCCTGGTTACGGCTAACTTTATTAAGAACATATTCCCCTTGGACAGAAAAAGGTCCATAGAGAGCAGCTAATTCACCACCAAATAACCATGTGTGATCCACATCATTAATTATACGAGTATCAACCAGCCGGCGATTGGTAATTCGTGATTCAGGCCGGGCACGAATTCTCAACTTATTATCCGTATTTGTTTGTCGATATTCACTGGAAAAACCAAGATGAAGAATGGCATTTTCCATTAAAATTGGCGCCATGGTGGCACGCCCCGCAACCCCCCATCCATCATCTACAGTATCATCTTTGTTACTAATGCTATCGGCAAAGATACCACCAGAAAGCCCCCAAAAACTGCCATATCCACTAGCCGCAAATCCCAAATGATAACTCGGAGCAAAAGTATTTGCTAAAGAACGTTCCATAAAAGTAATGGCATTGGAACCACTCATTTCCTCCAGGCTAAAAGGCTCCTGAAACTGCCCCAGCTTAAAGGATGCAAATTCCCATCCGGAATAACCTAGCCAGACAGCGCGCGGTCCAACGTTGCCATCCTCGGCAAAATCAATCTCAGCTTTATAACGCCAATCACGAAACAACTTGCCCTTGAAATACATTCTAGCTCGCCTCAAAGAAGCGCCACTTCCCATTGAAGTCACATCGTCATCATAATATGCAAAATCTGCATGAATTCTGCCGCCTGCCCGAAACGAAAAATCGCCATTTTTTGATTTAATGCTCAATCCTTTTCTGTCAATACTAACTTTACTGGAGGTTTTGGTTATTTTTTTTACTTTCCGATCAGTTTTATCCAGTCTTTGACTCATCTTGGCCTGTTGATCCTGCACTAACAGCCGTAATTCATCAATTTCCTTTTGTTGCTGCTCCAACATTAGCTGTTGCTGCTTGACTAACTTATAAATACTTTGCATCTCTGCGCTTGAATTGCAATAACCAGAAGCCGGCAGAAACAAAAGTGCAACAAGACACCTGAAGACAGTTTTAACTTTCATATCCAAAGATCAAATTGAAGCCGCCTGTTCGGAAAACTTCTGTATTTCATTCGGTAATAAATCAAAAATAAGATGGATTCGATCCTGATTTGAGTCATTGAATGACTCATGAGGCGCTTTATTATCAAACCACCATAACTCTCCAGTTTTCATTCTCACCGACTCTTCCCCTGCTTTTAAATAACTACCATCTGCACCAGTACTTATAATCAAGTGGTAACGATTACGGAGCTTGTAATATTCACCACGATCAATATGCGAATAAACCCGGTTACCAGAGGGCAAATTCACCAATTTGGCCCGACTCAATTCAGCATTAATTTCATTGGCAAAATTTTCTATGAACGAAATACTCTCAGGAAATTTCTTGGCCAGGCTGGTAAACCGGCTCTCATGAACATCGCGCAATTTACGTCCCGCTATTTTTGATTTAACAATACCACGTAACGGAATAGAACAAGCCTCTCGTTGTACTTTAATTTTGTTTTGACGCCCAGTATGTAATTCCCAAGGATTACTCTGATTATTTATTTCTTCAAGTAAAGGACTGACATCGATATTTGATTTAATTAACATAAAGTTTTTCATTTTCACACCCTCCATTTATATAAAAAGCTGGAATTTCGAGAAAACTCGGAAGCTCCCGATAAAATTGTCATTGCCGAACTCCTGCTTGCCTGAAGTTCTGTTTTATTAAACAAAAAATCTACTGCTTGTAAAGCCATCCCGCCATTTTCAACACATTCAATAAATGAATGGCCGCACGCCCTCAAAACATAGAACTGATATCTGGTTTGAAAACCCAAAACGCCTGCAGCCTCGCGCATAGCTTGAATCCACCGCGCTCCTCTTTCAACGCGACTTAATCCTTGTTGTGCATCCAAATCAAAAGATCGTCTAAAGGTTGAATCCTGATAAACGTCTTTTTCACCAACAAATGATGCCATGGGTACTTGAAGAAAACGCTGCGGATCAAGTTCAATTCCCCGAAACCCGGTGCGCGTACGCAATCCACGAGGAAATGAAATCTGCCGGTCAGGAAAAGTGTACCAGCCTGCCGCCCCTGTCGCGACACTATACACTTTTTCGGGATACATCATTGCGTAGCGATGGGCAAATTGTCCTCCTGCCGAATATCCAAATAAATACACCTTTTGGGTATTAAAACCCTTTTGTTCAGCAATTTCTTCAAGGAGAATATTTAGTGCCTCATCAGGATAGCAAGGTACATTTTTTTGACTGACACCCAGTCGTTGATAAGCAGGGAAATTCTTTCTGCAAAATAAAGGAGCGATTAATACAAAACCTTTTTGTTCCGCAAGTTGTGCAAAAGCACGTGCCTGCTCTTTTGCGCGATGGGAAATTCCATGTACGGCAACCAAGACAGGCAAACCCTGTCCACCGTATGAAGGCGTATAGAGATGATAGCGAAACCCCGGAAATCTACAAGACGTCAGGGTTTGAATGGAAGCAATTAAACGATTTGATGCTCTAATTTTTGTCTTCGTCGCAGCGCCTTCAATCATTTTGTTTTTTTGATCCATGAATAACACTCAAACAACTACTTGCAAATTTGCCTTAAACAAAGCGGCAGTTGGACCATTAGCCTTCAAAATTTCCGAAGAGGGCCCAGACTCAAGAATACGTCCATTATCCACATACCAGATAAAATCAGCTTTGGCAGTTCGTTCGAAATGATGTGTTATCATGATAACGGTTCCTTCATAAACATTTATAATCTGGTCGAATAATCTTTTTGAACTGTAATCCAGATTGGCATCAACCTCATCCAGCAGTAATATTTTGGGCTTTCCTAGTAATGCTCTCGCCAAAGCAATTCTTTGCCGCTGTCCAAATGAAAAATTAATACCGCCATCAACAACACGCGTATTCATACCTTCCGGTAATTCGGAAATAACCTTATCAACACCACATAACTTACAAACCCGCTCAAGCTCCTCAACTGTTGCACTACGCTTCCGGTAGCGTAAATTCCGTTCAATCGTCCCTCTTAATAAGGGCAAATCAGGACTGACAATTCCAATGACTCTGCGAATCGATCTTAAGCTACAATTTTTGATATCCTGATCGTCAATGAAAATATTCCCTGAATCCGGTTCAACCAGACGCCCGATCATATTCAACAATGTTGATTTACCAACCCCATTTGGCCCCACAATGGCAACCTTTGCCCCTCCCGGAATCTTGCCATTAAGGTTATTAAAGAGTTCACCCAAAGAAATATTTTGAAATTCAACCGCACCAGCCGTCACTTTTAATTGTTTAGCCCCATGCTTGTCTACAATTAGTTCTGGTGTTTGTAAGAACTTATCGATATGTTCAACCGAGACCCGATAACTATGCCAGTATTCATAAATACGCCCCAAATTGCGAAAAGAAGGCAGCAGCATCCCTAAAATACTCATTGAAGCAACCACCATCCCCGGCGTTGTTCGTCCTTGCGATACTTCATAAGCGCCAACGAACAAAACCGCCATGGTTGCCAAACCATTTGTCACTTCTGTTACGCCCCGCAAGCGACCCATGACTTCAGCGCGGTCAATCATCGCCGCTTTCAAACTGCGACTTTGTTTGGAAAGAACATTCCGCTCCCGCTTGATCTGATTAAATACCTGAACGACTGGCAAGGATGCAATTTTCTCATTAACATTTGCGGCAATCCGCGCTCTTTTATTCCGGGAAATTTTAACCCGATCATACAGTTTCTGACCAAAGGTCATAGCTATTCCCGCGCCAGTAAATAGAATAACAGCCACTGTAAACGCCAACACCGCATTGATAAATGCCAACGCAACAAGTGATACTAAAGCAGTCACAGTTGCAACGGTAAGTGTTGACAAGCCCTGACTAAGCCACTGTCTAAGCGCTGTTAAATCACCTATAAAACGCAATAAATGCCCGCCCCGGCTTCTCTTTTGCAGAGTCCAAGGGGCAATTGAAACAAGTTGATCATAGAGAGCCAGACGAACATGGTATGTAAAATCCTGGCCCAAGCGCTCAGCATTGAGCCGTTCAGCATATCGCATTAATCCCGCCAAAGAAGTGCATATAACTAAACCAGCGATAATAAACAATGCAATACTGCCAAAATCATTTTGTGATCCGGTGACCCAATGATCAAACACGAAACGCACCAGCATGGCCACCATAATAGTAAGTGCTGCCTGAATTAATCCAATAGCTAACAACTTAAAGAAAAAAGCCTTTCTCCGGCCCGTTAGCATTTTGGGCAGAACAATATCGGAATTCTGAATAGTCATTAATTAACGCCTTCTTCGCCAATTAATATTAATAATTAACAATGCTATTTCAAGATTGGGCAACACGATTTTTTGGTTGTACTGCATCCGATGCCGTCAATAACCTTTCAAAAACCAATTCGCCAACTTCTTCAGGTGTAAATAATGGCAGGTCAAGTGCGTTTTCCGCTTCTCGTTTAGCTAAAGGAGAAGCGTTAATTGCACCACTGATGGCAAGTAATGAATAGCCTTTTTTACGCAAAACAAATGCTCCTTGCTCAGCTCCCAAAGCTTCCCTGGCGGCAAAAATCACGCCATCAACAGAGGTTTTAAAAACCTCAGAGTTTAAAATATTTGCTGTCTCTCGCTGATACAGACCATCCGCAATTTCCAATACAATCACATCCGGCTGGGTTTGACATAAATTATCCATCAAACAACTAAATATTGATTCCAATTGCTGTAAAGGTATGCCAAAAGTCGAGGACAAACCCGCATCAGTAAAATCAAGAAAAATATCAGCACCGGCATCAACCAGTTTCCAGCGATCACCACCGGCGCCAGTTCCAGTAATTTTAGCAGCGGCAACATTCAATCCCTTGGTTTTTAATCTATGTACAACTCCGGCAGCCGTGGTTGTTTTACCCGCATTCATTGACGTACCAAATACTGCAACCGTTGGGGGCCGTTGTTTTTTTGTTGATAACGATTTTAACGACCAATCTCTAATATTGATCCTATTTCCTTCTGCATCAACAAGCAAACCCAAAGGTAATATTTCTGTCGCAGGCTTTATTCTGTTATGTCTGTTAGCACATTCAGCAGCAATTCCTCCAGCCGCGACCAGATGGCAGGCCGCAAGCGATTGCGGCACATAGGCCTCGAATTGGTCTGGTGCATAACGCGCCCCGTAACAGACAATGATTTCATCATCAATATATAATCCCGCCCGGCGCCCGCACCCAAGCTCAATACGCTGGTGCTGGCCAATATTGACAACCCTGGCAAGCACCAAATCACCTGCGTCTGGCTGGATATCATCCCCCTTCAATAGCGAATGAGCGATTTCCAACGGGATATTTCGAACGTTATAAGCAGCCTTGGCTTGTTTCAGGCGTTTTTTGGGTAGTTCCTCAATCTGCCCAAGGTTCAAATTTTTTCGTACGATTTTATTATTCAATGATACAGATGCTGAGGTACTCGACATAATTTTCAATCTCCAAATTGACAGGCTCGAATCTTCATTGCGAAAGAACCAGAAAGTATAATAAAACAGTTTGATAAAAACTGTGACACTGTCGGCATCAAATGATTCAAGCCCACAAAAAACCAAATTGATGAATTCATATAAAATATTTTTCTTTTCCGGCACACTAAAACAATTATCCAGACCATCCATTAATTTTTGGCCAGCACGCGCAAAAAAGGTAAATCTTCATACACAATATATAATTTCCATTATAAAAAATATGGATATCCGAATAAGGTGTTTGTCTAATTTTACTACAGCTTTATTAAATCAACATGAACAGTAACTGGCATGGGTAATTATTGCTATTTAATAATTGCTTAATAATTCATCAAAAACAGTTCCTAGTACTCGTAATATCTAACTCATATCCCTTACTGTGAAATTTAATACATTCTTGGTTTCGGGATATTCCCCATCCAGCATTCCTGCCCAAAGCAGCCAGCCTCCCATCTTAATGATTGTGACTCCGCCTCACCTAGAAACAGGGATCTCATAATGCGAGAAAAAAAGACTATGCTTAATAAATATGTGGAGAAAACACTCTTAACAAGATTAAAAAATGTCGCTATCCAAACAATTATTGACACTTTTAACGATACTTTTTCTGGTGATTTTTTCTGTCAACTTCACCATCAGTATCAATAACATTCGAGATTATCTGGAAACAGAATCGATCACCCATGCTCAAGATACCGCTACTGCATTGGGGCTGGCGTTGAGTCCGCATCTGGAAGATGAAGATAATCCAATGATTGAAGCCATCATTAATGCTGTTTTTGATCGCGGTTATTACAAAGAAATCCGATTACTCGACAATCAACATAAGGAGTGGATAAATTTAACCAACAATCGTGTTTTCGATGAAGTTCCAGAATGGTTTATTCATTTGTTTCCGATGAATACCGCATCTGCCAATACTGAAATTAACTCTGGCTGGAGAATTGCCGGCAAACTTTATGTAACTATCAATCCCGGTTATGGATATTTAAAGCTTTACAAGCAAAGCAAAAAAAGTTTTTTCTACTCTTTGATCGCTTTTGCAATCGCTTTCATGGTGTTAACGCTGACTTTGCGTTACACATTACAACCGCTGAAAAAATTAGAACTTCTAGCAAAAACCATTGGCGAAGGACACTTCCAAAGTCTGAAAGAAATACCCTGGACAACCGAAGTAAAAAATGTAGCTTTGGCCATGAACACCATGTCGGCAAAAATTTCCCGCACAATCAATAATCTAAATCAGAAATTAGAAGCTAGCACTCAGGCATTACAACTTGATCCGCTTACTCAACTCTGGAACCACGCCAAGTTTAAAACCGACCTGAAACACCTGCTTGCAGAAAAACATGAAGGTCATGTTTTGCTGATAAAAATAAATAATCTGGGTGAATTATCAAATCGATTAGGCCCTGAAAAAGTCGACCAGTTTCTTTTGGCTTTCGCAAACCAACTCAAAAATATCCATAATAAACCCAGTCATATTACCTATTATCGATTGTTTGGTGCCGAATTTGCAATAATCACCGACCTCACTTCTGAGGATGCGATTGAATCATTCGCCAAAGAGCTGATACAAAGCTGGTCAGAAATTAGCAAAAAATACCAAATTCAAGACATTGCTCATATCGGGATTGCTCGTTTCACCTCGTTCTGTACTGTAAAAAGTATTTTATCCGCTGCTTATGAAGCCCTTGAACAAGCCTGTAAAATCGGCAGTAACAGCTTTTTCATAACCAAAACCATCCAGCAAGCGAAAGATTTGATGACATGGAAAAGCCTGATCGAAACTATTATAGAAAAACAATCCTTCCGACTTAAATTAATCAATCAAACCAAACCCCTGAACTTATCAAAAGCAAACGTGATTGTCATGGAAGAAGCTTTCTGCTTTGCTAAGGATGACAATCAACAAAATCTGGCCACCGGCACCTTCATTGCCCTTGCAGAAAAATTTGATAAGGCGATTGAATTGGACAAGGGCATCATCTCCCAAGTTATTAACAAAATTAATAACGAAGGCATCAAACATCCAATTACCATTAACCTGTCACTCACCTCGGTACAAAGTAATATTTTCCGGTCCTGGCTAACAAAAAAACTGAATAATCAATCGACAATAGCCCACCAGCTGGTTTTCAGTTTGACAGCTTATTCGGTAAAAAATTATCAGGCATCCTTTTTAGAATTCAGCAATTTTCTTCATCAAATGGGGGCAAAAATTCTCCTTAAGCGCTATGAGCCGCATTTGCTATCACTTGATGAAATAAAAATCTTAAATCTCGACTACTTAAGACTGGCGCGAAGTATTACTACCGAGATAAATGGTAATACCGACAAAATCACCTTAATTACCAGCATTAAAGAATCCAGTGATTTATTGAATTTCAAGGTTCTGGCTGAAAACATCCTCACCACCGAAGACCTGGAAAAGCTGAGAAAAATCGGAATTTACGGAGCCAGTCTCGCGGTAAAAAAATAAATACCCATGTTTGTTATCTGCAATTTCAATTTTAAAAGTGCTAATGACAATATCTCATGCTTGATTTTCTCATGCTTATTAATATTGATGATTTCCAGCCTGTCCGCCGAATTAATTATCAATCAAAAGATATTGCAAAAAATAAATCAACAATACGGAAATACCGCCATGCACCGGGCAACTGCATGGAAAAAGTTACTTATTTCTGCCAAACAAATTAAAGATGACCAAAAAAAACTAACCCTGATAAATGATTTTTTTAATCAAAAAATTGATTTTGTTAATGATATTGATCATTGGCAAAAAAAAGACTACTGGGCGACCCCTCTTGAATTTGTCGCATCAGGCGCGGGAGATTGTGAAGATTTTGCCATAGCCAAATATTTCAGTTTATTAGCCGCCGGGGTTGCTGAAGAAAAACTGCGAATAACTTATGTTAAGGCATTAAAGCAAAAGCAAGCGCATATGGTACTCACCTATTTTGCAACACCACAAGCAATCCCTTTGGTGCTTGACAACTTAATTCCCCAAATAAAAAAAGCCACCAAGCGCAAAGATCTATTGCCAGTCTACAGTTTTAATGGCTCTGGACTTTGGCTGGCAAAACTAAAAGGTTCAGGCCAAAGAGTCGGAAACTCCAAACGGCTAAGCCTTTGGCAAAATTTAAAACTTAAAATCGACAATGGTATGTAACTGATTTATTGACTTTCTTTAGGCATGAAATACCATAAAACGTAAGCCACCAGAAACAATGCAGGAACATCTCCAACCAAGTTAATCCGGTCTGTTTCATCAATAATCGCGTGGACAAACATTATCCCACCATGAACAATGCTGGACCAAATAGTAAACCAGATAATACTTTTATTTGCCAAGGGATCTTTGGCAGCAAGTATTAAAAATACGCCCAAAGTCGCATAGACACCCATAATCATTTGCTCATATTCTGGTTGCGCTGGCGTCCAGCCCCAGCCATCAGGCCAAATCCATAACATCATGGCCGGAACGCCAACGACAAAAACTACGCCAATCACATAAAGAGCAATTTTTAAAAATTTCATTCTTTGTTCTTGATCCATTTTCTTCTCCCACTTTTTTAACTTGGCCAGGATTATTTTACTTTGTAGATTCAACTCCAAAGTGCAATCCCAACGGTTATACAATCTCTCATTGATAAGAGCATTAGGAACGGGCACGGAATATAAATTTGATATTTCGTACGATTAAATGATGCTTTTTCGCTCCTACCCTTTTCCTTACGCCATAATCAACGCCCCATCAACTTTTTCCCGGGTTGGAATCTCATTCCTGTCAATATCACCAGAAATAGTGGCCAACAAATCTTTGGTAAAAGTGATATCTCCAATATGCCATGAATGCTGGAAACTTCCATAATAATCAACACCCGGGACCAGATCGTCTTCATTAAGGCTGCTGAAATATCGGCCACAATTAACATTGACAGCTTTGGAATGCGTATCATCAGGCAAGCCGATTCTTCCAACCCGTGGCGACAATCCAATTCTTTTAGTATTTGATAATTTCAAAATGGAATCAAACGGATTTTGGTAATTGGTCAGGCGAACACAATGGCGATATAGAGATATCGAACGACTATCATTGCCACTCAGTGAACGACTGGAAATATCGCCAGCAATTAATAATATCTGGCTCACTTTCCACGGTCTATTTTTAATCGATGTTTTTTCATCAGCATCGGTAAAAGCCTGCCGAATAACATAAGCACCTGTTGAATGCCCGAGCAAATGAACATTAATCTCACACCCTGTGGCTTGTCTTGAAGAAAACAGACTTATACAATCATCTCTAAGAACCTGTTCAAGATCTGACATTAATAGTATCATTTAACAAAATGAAAGATGAACGATGGAAGATAAAAGATACCCGAGTGATATAAGTCGAGAACAATTTGAAAAGATTCAACCTATTTTAGAAT
>JALSJK010000017.1 GCA_026989395.1 Methylomonas sp. | reverse complement strand
CTATGTTTTTTTTGGTTTCACTATTCAAAATCAACAGAACAATTGCAATTGGCAATGAAATAATTCTCTGTGGAAAATGACGACCTGTAGTTCCAGGCCATTATTTTTTTTCAGGGTCGACTAATTATGGTCGCTTGCTTTGTTATGTTCTCAAAGAGAATGAGAATTACAATATCACTGCCGTAAAAGCGGGGTGGAGTCCTTATTTTGTTAAATATGGACGCTCTAGACTTTATCATGAGCAGTTTTTGCAGGCAGAAAGTGAAGCGATGGCTGCTATTAAAGGGGTTTGGGATGAAAGTATTAATTCTACCGGACTCACCCGAGATTATCAGCAATTGTTACCTTGGTGGTATATGCGTGGTAATTTAGTCAATGATTATCGGAAATTTGGAATACCCGCTGGAGTGATTTCTGTTCGTCTGGATTATCAAAAAATTCTGGATGCGGCTGCAAATAATCGACAAATCACGGTTTTTTGTGATCTACAGGGCGGCATCAATCGGCGAACTGGAAATGGTGCAGTCATTTTTGCCGGTTCCCCGCAGCATAAATTTAATCTTTGGATAGCTGATCGTTTCTCGGAGCAAGGCTTGGAAATTATTAACCTGGTTGAAAAAAGATATGCTGGAATAAACAGAGGGTATGTTTATGCAACAGGAAAGGTGGTTTTTTACAAGCCTGGGCGACCTCAAATTGTGCTGGATTCATTCACCCAGTTTTCGGATTATCCAAATTGATTATTGGTCTAGAGAAATAGCAATATGGGCTAATTCTGCCAGTGTCGAAACCTGAAGCTTTTTTTTGATTTGGGTGCTGTAATTGGCTATGGTTTTGTATCCCAGGCATAGCTCATCAGCAATTTTGTGAATGGTCATGCCTTTGGACAGCAAAATAAAAACATCAAATTCCCGTGGTGTAAAATCACTAATAATTTTTTGGTAGTTAAGCTCAGTTTTTTGTGAGGAGTCATTTTTTATCAATCCTTGTTCAATATATTGATGACCTTTTGCAATGTGTTTAACTGCCTCGATAAGAATATCCGGGGCGCTGTTTTTGGTCACATAACCTTTGGCACCGGCATCCAAGGCGCGTTGAATATAAACTTGTTCATCATGGACGCTGAAAACCAGGATTTTGATTTCAGGGTTACGTTCACTAATTCGTCGTATTGCTTCCAGCCCACCAATACCAGGCATGGATAAATCCATAATAATTACAGTTGCTGGCTTTTCCATTGCCAGCTGAATTGCCTGTTCTCCTCGTTCCGCTTCAGCAATCACATCAATTTCATCACAGGTTGCTAACAGCATTCGGAAGCCTACGCGTACCACGGCATGATCATCGACTAAAATAACTTTGATTTTATTCATTGACAGGAATTTCTGCTGTCAGCGTTAATCCTTTGCCTGGCTGGGATTCAATGTTGCAGCTTCCATTCATGGTGAATATTCGCTCTTTCATGCTGCGCAAACCAAAACCTGAGGTGTTTGAACGAAAATCACATCCTTGTCCATCATCTGTCACTTTGACAAAAAGGTTTTTTTGTTTCGTCATATTAATCTCGATTTTAACTTGTTTTGCTTGTGCATGACGGTTGATATTGGTCAGGCATTCTTGAATAATCCGAAACACATGGATAGCGGTACTGTTTTTTATTTGGTTAATGTTATCGTCACATTGCATGTCGACAGAGATGCCTGGGTTTCTTTCTGCCCACTGTCTGGTCATATCCTGTAACGCAGCTTTTAATCCCAGGTCGTCAAGAATCAAAGGGTGTAATTGATGCATCATGTTTCTGACCACGTTAATTAGATGATTGCATACCTGGCTAATCTCATCCATAATTTTTTTGCTATCCGCATTTTTATGGTTGGCGGTTACTGCCATCACTTTTATCGCGGTGAGAGATTGCCCTAGTTCATCATGTAATTCCTGCGATAAATGTTGCCGTTCCTGTTCTTGAATACTGAGTGAGTGTTGTGTCAATGCCCGGTTTTCCTGTTGGGTTTTTTCCAGTTCTTGTGACAGATGATTAATGGCATGGCCAATACTGTCATATTCCTGAATATCGAAAGCAGGAAGTTTATGATTGAATTGTCCTGTTTCGATATCTTTTAAGCCATTGATAATGACTGTGATAGATTTCAGTGCTTTGTTGAAAGCCAGATTAATCGCTAAAAATGTCACTAAAATTAATAGCAAAAGAATACTGAAAAAGTTGATGCTCTCTTGCCATACTTCGGTAATTTCATCCAGTGGTTCCGCCTTAATGATGAGCTGATATTGTTGACCGTTTTCAGTGATTATTTTTAGTTGTTGCGTTGTGTAGTGGCCAGATACCAGTTTAATAAACCATAGGGGAGGCAGTTCAAATTCATTAGCATGTGTTTTTTGGGGTGATATTCTTAGGGTATTGCCCGTTGGAGATTTTAATTGGATATTTAAGTGCCGGGTCTTTTTTAGTGTCGCGAGAAAAGCAAGTAAATCTGAATCATTTATTTTTGATTGCGGTGTCTGGGAAATCCCGAGTTGAATGAGCTTTTTGGCCAGATTAATTGATGCGGTGACTTCTTCTTCAATAGCATTTTTTGCTTGCCAGATGGTAAAAATTCCACCCAATAACAAAATCAACAGAGAAACGACCAAAATATTGCGATTAATTTGGAATCGAAGGCTCATAAATCATGCTTCCCACGCCGGAGAAGAAAAATGGCTTGTCAAAAAATCGATAAAGGTGGTGACTTTGCCAGGAGAAAATTTTCTTTTCTGGTAGGTGGCATAAATGGGTAATGTGGTAATTCGATAGTCCTTCAAAATTTCGATGAGTTTGCCATCGCGTAAATCATTTGCCACGGATAACATTGGCGCCTGCACGATTCCCATACCCAATGCGGCAGCCTGGCATAAAGCCCGGCCATTATTGGAAGCAAAATGCCAGTCCAGTTTGATTTTTATGGTTTTGTCATCTTTGCTGAAAACCCATTTTTCCCGGTGTGGGGTGTCGATGTAATGAAGGCATCGATGTTTCAACAAGTCATCAGGTTGTTCCGGGATGCCAAATTTCTTCAGATAGGAGGGCGCTGCATAAGTACATAATTTGGTTTCGGCGATTTTTTTTGCAACGACTCCCAAATCAAGGGTGTTGGTTACCAGCATGGCGATGTCATATTTTCCCTGACTTAGATTGACGCTGCTGTTATCCAAAGACATTAAAACTTTAACTTCTGGATATTGTTTTTGATAAGCCTCAATCGCCGGAACCATGTATAACCCCCCAAAATCAATTGGGGCGCTGATTTTTAAAGTGCCGGTTACACTATGACCCAGTTGCTGGATTTTTTCATCCAGCTCGTGCATATCTTCAAGTAATTGTTTACAACCCTGATAATAATTTTCCCCTGCTTCTGTCAGGCTGATACGTCTTGTGGTTCTGTTTAATAATGTGACACCTAAAGATTTTTCTAATTGGGCCATATATTTGCTCACCATCATCGGTGAAACATTCATTTCGTTGGCGACTGCAGAAAAGGTTCCCAGTTCGATAATGCGGCAGAAAACCTGCATGTTATTAAGTTTGTCCAATGGTGTTTCCTTATTATGTTATTTTGAGTACCTTGGCACCTCTGATTTTACCCTGTTTTAATTCAACCAGTGCCTCGTTGGCTTGTTCAAGTGGATAGATTTGAATTTCGGGTTTCAGCTTCATTTCAGCGGCCAATTCCAGAAATTCAATGACATCCTGACGGGTTATATTGGCCACGCTTTTTATTTCTTTTTCCAGCCAAAGGTGTTGTGGATAATCGAGTTTTAACAGGCTTTCCTTGTCGCCTTCCTTACGGATTGCATTAATAACCAATCTGCCGCCAGCATCGAGATTAGCCAAGGCCTCAACAATGGGCATCCAGGCAGGGGTTGTATCAATAATGCAATCCAGTTTATGCGGTGCATGTTCTCGGATATCACCAGCCCATACGGCACCTAAATCCAGTGCAAATTCTCTCTCCTCTATATTTCTGGCAAAAACAAAAATATCGGATTCTGGATATTTATATTTGACTATCGATAAAACCAGATGTCCTGAAGCGCCAAAGCCTGTTAACCCAAGACGTTGGCCATTTTGTAATTCAGTCAGACGCAAGGAACGATAGCCGATAGCGCCAGCGCATAAAAGAGGAGCTGCTTCCGCATCTGAAAAAAAATCAGGAATTTTGTAGGCGAAATCAGCATTGACAGCCATATATTCGGCATAGCCGCCATTTGCATCCCGGCCAGTTGCTTTAAAGTTGATACATAAATTTTCATTACCTGCAAGACAAAACCTGCAGTTGCCACAGGCAGAATAGATCCAGGCGACACCAACTCTGTCATTTATATCAAAAGTTTCGATCTTGCTGCCCAATTTGGAAATTTTTCCAATAACTTGATGGCCCAGAACGATGGGCAATTGTGGTGGTGAGGTTCGTCCTTCTATCTCATCCAGTTCAGTATGGCAAACTCCGCAGTTTGAAACTTTAATCAGGACCTGATTTTCGTTAATTTCCGGAACGGTAATATCCATCAGTTCCAAAGGTGTTTTATTTTCTTGAATATTGCAAAGCTTTGTTAAGACCATTGCTTTCATGAGGGCACCTCGTGGAAAGTTTAGAGCAACAGAAAATTATATCGGATGAGAAGTAATATTACAGAATTAATATTATTGCTAAAACGTTAACAGTTGGTATACTCACATTTGATGTATTTTAACCCTACACTTTGAAAGGTATTAAGATTAGTAAATTTTCTTAAAAGTTTACACTGATATCAGTGTTATTGCCGCTCACAAGAATGAAATTAATGACGACTAAAGATACTGCTTTTCTGGATTTAACATCGTTTTTTCGATCTGCCTCACCTCATCAAATAAAATTACTTTTTCGTCAATTAGTGCGTGTTTGTATTGCCAGTGTCGCTATTGCTGTTTTGGTGGTATTTTTTCTTTGGGAAAGTGCAAATCACCAATGGTTGCTGACTTGGTTTGCCACAATTTTTCTTATTTCACTGATACGCGCCCTTCTAGTCAATTCTTTCTATCATCAGGTCAATCATCATGTTCATAGCAGACTTTGGCAGGGAGTTTTGTTGCTTCTGGTATTGCTTGCTGCAATGAGTTGGGGGGCGCTCGCATTGTTTTACGATTTCACTTGGTATCCTGCACAGCAGATTGTCGTTGTTTTAGTGCTTACACTCATTGCAGCTGGTGCAATTCCGGCCTATGCAACAATTCTTCCGCTATTTTCCAGTGTATTGATGCTGATTTTTTTGCCATTAACTATTTTGTTTTTCTTGTCAGGACAAACAAGTTACTTATTTTTTGCCACTGCATTGATTGCATTGCAATTATTTGGAATTTTATTTGCCAAGCATTATCACGATACCGTCGTTGCCAATTTTGTTGATCATCTTGAGCACCATGAAAACCTCAAAGAAACCGTTGCAAAAAAAGATTACGAAGAACAACTGGCAAATGAAACTTATAATCGTATTGCTCAGATTCAACCATTAAATGAAGAGGGGATAAAGACAATAGTGAAGCCTTTGGGAATATTTAGTGGTGATTTTATCTATTCAGCTCTAACGCCTTCCAAGCAACGATATATATTTTTCGCAGATGTTTCCGGGCATGGTTTGCCTGCTGCTCTAGGTGCAATTCCAGTGGTTTCAATTTTTATACTATTCGCGATTAAGAATGCACATTAACTAGCTGGCGCATTACATTGATTGCGAATATAATAGCGACATGAATGATTACCACCTATCAGACGACGAGATTAAACACCTTGAAGTGTTGCATC
>JALSJK010000016.1 GCA_026989395.1 Methylomonas sp. | reverse complement strand
CAAAACAGGAAGGGCAGATTATTCTGTTTATTGATGAATTGCATACCATGGTGGGCGCCGGTAAGGCGGAAGGTGCAATGGATGCGGGAAATATGTTGAAACCGGCGTTGGCTCGTGGTGAATTGCATTGTGTCGGCGCAACAACACTGGATGAATATCGTCAATATATTGAAAAAGACGCAGCCTTGGAACGTCGATTCCAAAAAGTGCTGGTGGATGAGCCTTCTGTGGAAGATACCATTGCTATTTTACGGGGTTTGAAAGAACGCTATGAGTTGCACCACAAAGTTGATATTACCGATCCGGCCATTGTTGCGGCAGCACAATTATCGCATCGTTATATCACTGATCGGCAATTACCTGATAAAGCAATTGATTTGATTGATGAGGCTGCCAGTCGAATTCGTATGGAAATCGATTCCAAGCCGGAAGCTCTGGACAAACTGGAGCGTCGTTTGATTCAGTTAAAAATAGAGCAGGTTGCGTTAAGTAAAGAATCTGATGAGGCTTCAAAAAAGCGTTTGCAGATTCTTGAAGAAGAAATTAATGAGCTTGAAAAAGAGTATTCTGATCTAGAAGAGATATGGAAAGCTGAGAAAGCTTCATTACAGGGAACTTCGGCTATCAAGGAGAAATTGGAACAGGCACGTAAAGAGTTGGAAATCGCTAGCAGAGCAAATGATTTGGCTCGAATGGCCGAGCTTCAGTACGGAGAAATTCCGAAACTTGAAAAGGAACTGGAGTTGGCAGCCCAGGCAGAAACACAGGAAACAACCTTGCTACGAAACAAGGTGACCGAAGAGGAAATTGCCGATGTAGTTTCCAAATGGACAGGTATTCCGGTTTCCAAAATGCTGGAAGGCGAACGGGATAAACTGTTGCGCATGGAAGAAGAGCTGGCAAAACGGGTTATTGGCCAGCAAGATGCGTTGAAAGCAGTGAGTAATGCGATTCGCAGATCTCGTGCTGGTTTATCTGATCCAAATCGGCCTATTGGCTCATTTTTGTTTCTGGGTCCAACCGGTGTGGGTAAAACTGAATTGTGTAAAGCTCTGGCTGATTTTATGTTCGATACTGAAGAGGCGATGGTGCGGATTGATATGTCCGAGTTTATGGAAAAACATTCAGTGGCACGTTTAATCGGTGCGCCTCCTGGCTATGTCGGTTATGAAGAAGGTGGCTATTTGACTGAAGCGGTCAGACGCAGACCTTATTCTGTTATTTTGCTGGATGAGGTTGAAAAAGCGCATCATGATGTCTTTAATGTACTGTTGCAAGTACTGGATGATGGACGTTTAACAGATGGTCAGGGACGAACTGTTGATTTCAGGAATGCTGTTATTGTCATGACTTCAAACCTGGGCTCAGACCGGATCATGGAGCTAGCTGGTGAAGACAATTATGAAGCGATGAAATCAGCAGTAATGGAAGTGGTTGGGCAGCATTTTAGGCCTGAATTTATTAACCGGATTGATGAGGCTGTGGTGTTTCATCCATTGGGTAAAGAACAAATTCGGTCAATATGTAATATCCAGATTTCCTATCTCAAAGATCGTTTGCATGAACGTGATATTGAGCTTGAAATTTCTGAAGCCGCACTGGATAAACTGGGTGAAGTTGGATTTGATCCGGTTTATGGTGCCAGACCACTAAAACGGGCTATTCAGCACCAATTGGAAAATCCTTTGGCACAGGATATTCTGGCTGGGCGGTTTGGTCCGGGTGATGTAATAAAAGTTGATGTCAGAGAGGGTCAGTTGGTTTTTTCCAAATAGCACTCACACCAATTGATTTTTTGACAATTAACTAAGTCAGTCCTTATAACGGGGTTACCATAAATGGTAGCTCCGTTTTGTTTTTTGATATGAACCCAAATATTCATTTACCTGCATTTTCCCAAGCCACATCTGCCGAATGGCAGAAATTTCTGGCAGAAGGTTTTACTATTCCTCAACAACAGAGCCTTCATGATGCACTGACGCTAGCATTAACGAATGAGACTTCAGGCAAGATTCCAATTCGCGGTCTTGAAGTTGCGGTGATATTAAAACAGCTGAATACCGATGCAGATATGGTTGTTGCGGCAATATTGTCAGACCCAAGTATTTTTGATGTTCTGGATGAGTCTGAAATTAAACAGCGTTTTGGAGAAAATATCGCAATTCTGGTTGATCACACCCTCCGGTTGAAAAATTTTCATGATTATTCAAAAGATAATGTTGATCAGCCTGGACAGGCAGAAATTTTGCGCCGAATGTTGCTGGCGATGGTTAAAGATGTTCGAGCCTTGATTATTAAACTGGCATGGCGAGTGCAGCGTTTGCGAACTTTGTCATCAGAGGCAGATGAAAGAAAGCAGGTGCTGGCAAAGGAGACCTTAAATATTTATGCGCCATTGGCAAATCGTATTGGTATTGCTCAGCTTAAATGGGAATTGGAAGATTTGTCTCTACGCTATCTACAGCCCCAAATATATCGGCAGATTGCCAAGTCGCTTGCAGAAAATCGTGGCAACAGGGAAAACTATCTTAAAACCTTTACTGAGCATCTGCGACGGGTATTGGCGGAAGAAAAGCTTGAGGCTGAGGTATTTGGAAGACCGAAACATATCTATAGTATCTGGCGCAAGATGCAGCAAAAGCAGCTGGATTTTACTGAATTGTTCGATATCAGGGCGGTGCGGATTATTACCGGAAAAGTTTCAGATTGTTATGAAATATTAGGTTTGGTCCACGGGTTGTGGTCCTATATTCCTGGTGAATTTGATGATTATATTGCTAATCCCAAAGCTAATGGATATCAGTCACTGCACACCGTTGTCGTTGGGCCGGATCAAAAACTGGTGGAAATACAAATCAGAACCCGGGAAATGCATGAATTTGCTGAACTGGGGCTGGCAGCACACTGGCGTTATAAGGAGGGAGGTAAACATGATGCGGCAGTGGAAAAAAATATTGCGTTGATTCGTAATTTGCTGGAAAACAAAAATGATGATCAAAGGCTCCTGAACAGTTTTCAAACTGAATTATATTCGGAGCGGATTTTTGTGATTACTCCGAAAGGGCAAATTAAGGATTTAGTTAAAGGCGCTACGCCGC
Organism: Methylomonas sp.; assembly: GCA_026989395.1. Lineage (GTDB taxonomy): Bacteria > Pseudomonadota > Gammaproteobacteria > Methylococcales > Methylomonadaceae > JALSJK01. Next base: position 2,780 of record JALSJK010000016.1, on the reverse strand, counting down.
TTGATTTTGCTTATGCTATTCATACTGAAGTTGGGCATCGCTGTCGTGGTGCAAAAGTTGATGGACATATTGTGCCTTTGACCTATCAACTTAAGTCCGGACAGCGGGTAGAAATTCTGACTGCTAAGCATGGCGAACCAAACCGGAGTTGGCTGGATCAAAATTTGGGTTATCTTAAATCCAGCCATGCGATTAACAAAGTGAAAGCATGGTTTAAACAGCAAAATCATGAAAAAAATCTTCAGGATGGTAAGGCCATCCTTGAAAAAATACAGCAAAGTTTGGATTTGGGAAATATTGATCTGGACAAATTGACACATCGTTTTCATTTGAATCGACAAGAAGATTTATTAATTCAGATCGGGCGAGGGGATATTAGCCAAATGCAATTGTCCGGGGCGCTGGAAATTCCGGAACAAACTGACTTTCGGCGGGTATTAAAAACAAGACCAGCACAAAAAATTGCAGATACTGAAAATATTTTTGTGCAAGGTGTTGGTAATATAAAAACTCAAATTGCCAGTTGTTGTAGACCCGTTCCTGGCGATCATATCGTGGGTTATATTACCCAGGGAAAAGGAGTGGCTGTCCACCGCCAGGATTGTAAAAACTTGTTGAATCATTCAGAAGAAAATCAGGAGCGGTTAATTGATGTTAGCTGGGGAAAAGAAAGTGTCAGCTTTCCAGTTAAGATTTTTATAGAGGCGTATGATCGCTCCGGTTTGTTAAGCGATATCACTCGTATCCTTAGTATTGCCGAAGCCAATATCGCTAATATTCAGGCACGGAGTGATCAAAAAGACTTAACAGTGACCATTGATTTAACGATTACGGTGAAAAATACCAGTCATTTGGCTGAGATTCTGGGTAAATTGAATCAACTCCAGAATATTATTGAAGCTCGTCGAAAAAATTAGCATGGTAGAATCAACGAGACAGGTTTTTTGACAGAAAAATATTTTTTAGCTTGATGCTTTCTCTACCAATGAAATATGATTCGATTATTTACAGCGATCCAGATTCCAGAATCAGTCAAGCAGCAACTGCTTGGGCTTGTAAGATCAATAAATGGTGCACGCTGGCAGTCTTTTGAGCAATTGCATATCACTACTAATTTTATTGGAGATGTAGATAATAGCTTGCTGCCTGAAATCAACAAAGCTTTGGAATCAGTGACTGCCGATGCATTTGATCTGGAGGTTTATGGCGTGGATTATTTTGGTTCCAAACGTTACCCAAGAGTGTTAATTGCAAATATTAAAGCCACGCCAAGGTTGATACAATTACATAAAATGATTAATAATGTTTTGGTGGACGTCGGCATTGAGATGGAGAACAGGAAATTTAAGCCGCATATTACTTTGGCCAGGTTAAAGCAAACTCCATTTCATTGTGTGGGCCAGTTTTTGGAATCCGAAGGTTTATTCAAAACAGATAATTTTCCGGTAGATGAATTTCATTTGTTCAGCTCCAAGTTGAGCCATGAGGGATCGCAATATTTTATCGAGGCAAGTTATCCTCTTGGGCAAGCTTCATCGTTATGAAGAAAAAATGTGATTGGGCTTTGCACACTCCGTTAGAAGAGCAATACCATGATACAGAGTGGGGCGTGCCTGTTCATGATGATCGATTGCTATTCGAGTTTCTGGTTTTGGAAGGCGCACAAGCTGGGTTGAGCTGGTCGACTATTTTAAATAAAAGAGAAAATTACCGAATGGCTTTTGATTATTTTGATGTGCAAAAGGTGGCTAATTATGATCAAAATAAAATTCACGAGCTTTTGACTAATCCCGGAATTGTCAGGAACAAATTGAAAATCAATGCGGCTATTACCAATGCCAGGGCATTTATTGCGGTACAAGAGCAATTTGGCAGTTTTGATCATTATATTTGGCAATTTGTGGATGGAGTACCCCGTGTTAATCACTGGCTTACCATGCAAGATGTACCTGCTAACACCAAAGAATCTGACGCGATGAGTAAAGACCTTAAACAAAGAGGGTTCAAATTCGTCGGTTCTACGATTTGCTATGCGCACATGCAAGCAACGGGTATGGTTAATGATCATCTTGTAGAATGTTTTCGGCATCAGGAATTACAGATGCATTAACACATTTAACTTTGTTTCAACACAGTTTCTATTCGTAATTGAAGGAATTATTTTTTGACAGATTCATTTATTCCCGGCCAACGCTGGATCAGTAGCACCGAACCTGAACTGGGTTTAGGGCTTATTTACGAGGTTGATTTCAGCCGCATTACTGTTTTATTTTTGGCGACAGGAGACAGACGCGTCTATGCAAAAGATAATGCGCCTTTAATTCGTGTGCGTTTTTTACCTGGGGATAAAATTCTTGATGCCGACAATAAGCAATGCATTGTTAAGCAATGTATTGAAAAAAATGGCTTACTGACTTATTTGGGCGTTGATCTGCAGGGGCGGGAACTGGAAATTGATGAAATGGAACTGAATCATCATACCCAGTTTAACAAACCACAGGATCGTCTTTTTACGGGGCAGTTTGATCCTGCAAAATGGTATCATCTGCGTTATGCAACCTGGCAACATACGCAGCGATTACAGCATTCCCCGGTTCGTGGTTTACTGGGTGCAAGAGCGGCATTGTTACAGCATCAAATTTATATTGCTCATCAAGCCGCAAACAGACCGGTGACTCGGGTGATGTTGGCTGATGAGGTGGGTTTGGGGAAAACCATTGAAGCCGGTTTGATTTTGCAGCATCGGATCATTAACGGTTTAAGCAGCAGAGTATTGATTA
>JALSJK010000015.1 GCA_026989395.1 Methylomonas sp. | reverse complement strand
TCAAGGTGTTTAATCTCGTCGTCTGATAGGTGGTAATCATTCATGTCGCTATTATATTCGCAATCAATGTAATGCGCCAGCTAGTTAATGTGCATTCTTAATCGCGAATAGTATACTTTGCCTGGAGGAATTTCGGGATGCTTTGGCGGGGGTGTGGCTATGCGCACATTCAACATAATGATACCTTTTTCCTCTGGATAATTAGCCATGGAATAGGCTCGTGTAGTAGACTTATCAAGTGTTGACTGATATTGCCAAAGATTAAATTTATCCCACGTCGGACGATATTTTTCATCAATATCAAAATCTTTATAAGATAGAGAATAAGGCGGTGCTTCCAGTAAAATATATCCACCAGCACGAAAGTTAAGTTGCTCTCCTTGTGGTAAGTCCAAAATTAATTCTTTGATAAAGGTCGCTACGCATTTGTTGGAACGAACGACGCAATCCCATTGATTGACGGTTAATAATTGTGTCGGTAGTTCAATAGCCAGATCTTCCTTCACCTTTAACTGACAAGCAAGCCGGTAATGACTGCGTATTTGATTGTTACTAAGCGTGGATAATTCCGCTGGCAAAGGTTTGCCACCACCTTGGGTTACAATAACACGGCATTGACCACAAGTGCCCGAACCACCACATGCAGAAGGTATATAGATACCCCGTTCAGCCAGCACCATCAATAATTTATCACCAACCGGCACTTGCAATTGATGGTTTGAATCGTGGTTGATCAAAATATTAACTGTATCACTAGCAAATAACTTTGCTCGAACAATCAAAATGACCGTAACCAGTATCACGACAATACTGGTAAAAGCAATCATGCTTAGCAATATCGTTTGTTGTTCAATCATTTGCTTTACCCCTTAATTTTTTCAAAAAAGGACCAAAGCCATTTTTGCCTAACCAATAACGCACCAAATTATTCACACCTCGGCTTGTTAATGTTGCCCCAGCAAGACCATCAACTTGAAAAATGGAATCGGGGGTGTTTTTATTCACTTCCCCTTTAATGACGCTAATCACAACCTGTCCTTTAGAATCAAAGATTTTTTTACCTTGCCATAATTGTTGCCAACGTGGATTACTTATTTCCCCTCCTAAGCCGGGGGTTTCTCCTTGTTGATAAAATGTAATGCCGGCAATAGTTTCAGCATCAGCCTCAAGCGCTAAAAAACCATATAACGTTGACCATAGCCCCTTCCCATAAACAGGAAGAATTATTTTTTGTAATTCATGATCTTTTTTTACGAAAAACACGGGCATGAACTTAGGACGACGTTTTATGTTAGCAATATCCAGTGTTGATGGAATACTTTCGCCGTATTCAGAACTTTTGGCCAACTTTTCAAAACTTTGTTTTTCCAATTGCTCAGAGCTATTGTCTAAAATGTTTCCTGTTGCCAACTCGACCCATTGCTTTTCAATTTTTTGTTGATAAATTTCATCAATATCTGCGTTTTCATCGTACAATTGGACTACAGACAAAATATTTTTTATTTTTTCCAGCCTTTGGTTTTCTTTTTGCCAAGGAGTTAGCTTCACAACAGTAATAGAAACCAGAAACGAAGCAATTAAACAAATACCAATAACCACCTGATAAGTTTTTAAAATACTATTATTTTTAATAACTGGTTTTGCTTTGGGTTTATATTTATCATTAGACCCAACTGGAACAGATCTTAAAAACCATAATTGGTATAAAGAAATAATAATTTGAGCGCCAAACGAAATTCCCAGAAAGGCTCCTGCAACAACTACTGTATATGCATAAACTGGATCCCATTTCGTTAAAAACCAAGACAGAATGTCGATAAAGACAGCTAAAAATGGGGTTACTATCAATGAATACTTAATCCATTTTGGCAATACTGCAAGTTTAAAAATAGAGCCTAGAATAAATAAGACAAGACCAATACCAAACAAATGAATATGTGACAGTTTAACCAACGTATGTAAAGATTCACCAGTATCGACCTTGGCGACTTTTCTTATGGCAATATAGGTAGACAAATCCGGTATCTTTAGTCCCGATGCTGATGAATGACATTGCAAGCAAGTCTTGTTGAGAATAGGATGAATTTTAGACGCGAAATCTTTCTGAGGAGCGTTATTCTTTAACCATTCGACCATAATATGTCGGTCTTCTATGCTGATGTAGCCAGCCATTGGACCACGAATGGCAGCTTCCAGTCTTGTTCCACTCCGATTCCCATAATAGGTATCAACTATATCTTCTATTGAAATACCAGGCCTTCCATCGTGACCTTGATGTGAAGTATACAAATAATATGTTGCCATCAGATAGGCCAGACCTGTTAATAACAAGTAGCTGGTATAAAGAAGTTTTTCAACCAAGCTGCAATCTATAAAACTACGCACTTGAGCATTTTTATCTTGCATTTAAGCACCTTCTCTAATGAGACAATTCCCTAGCTAACATCCTCGCATCAATTATTATACGAATCCAGGAGGATAAAAATACGCTCTAATATCAATTAGCTAACTTCAAATATTCCACAATTTCTTTCGCATCATCAGCAGTCAAGTTAGCTCTGATTCGCATGTGCAAAATGGCAACATCCCATTGAGCATCACTGTATGAATCAGGCGATCGCATAGTATGACAACGACTGCAATTATCTGCCCAAAGTTGAACTCCAGGTTTTTGTAGTACTTGAGAAACTCGTTTAGTATCTTGTTGTTGATTTAGTTTCAACAAACTGCACGCACTGATTAATGGCAACAATAGTGAGAGACTTACAAATAATTTAGTATTTGATTTGATAAACATAACTCCTCCCTCAAAAACCACTGGTAACTTGAAAAATCAGAGCATCATCATTAGGTACTCCTTGCTTATCATCAAACTGATAAGCAAATTTAACCATTGTGCTGGCTGCTAAATAGTAATTGAGGCCTACTGTCCAGCGCTGTTCATCATTAAAATCCTGAGCATCAGGTAGTTCAATCCAATCGTATCGCAAGACACTTTCAAAATCTCTTAACAAGGGCAAACCTGATAAACTAGGCCGATAAGCTATCTGGGCATAACCACCCGAACTCTTATTTTCAAATGCCAATGTTGGGCTACTGGAACGATCAATTTTTCGATTAGCATATTGACCACGTATATCAATATTACCTAATAAGAACTTACTCGTCTGCAGATAGTTAAGATCAATCACATGGGTAATTACATTAAGTCTATCACCGTTTAGGTCGTCAACCCCGGCAACTTTAAAGCCATAGCCCAACTCAAAGCCAGTGAAAGGAAGCCAGCCGATTCTGCCTCCAACGGCTTTGTTATTATTACCATCAGTAAAATCTTCAAAACTCAACGTACCATCATCACGCATTGATGGTCCATTTGACACATAAAAAGCATATTCCCCACGCATTGTTCCAATGGGTATTCCACCTCTAACCTGTAAACCAAGCTGCGATCCTGCTTGAATACTGTTTACTCCTCCCATGGTGATCGGTCTATCAGGGAGCTTATTTATCCAAGTTGGATGTAAACGTTCTACAAAATAGTTGGAAGGATTGAGAAACTTTCCAACTCCAATCGTGACATAATCATTAAACAAATAGGAAAGCTGTGCAAACTCAAGGCTCACATGAGTAATATCATCCTCAAGTTCTAACTCTAATTCTCCCTCGAAAATCAAATCATCTCTCAACCGCCATAGGAAGATTGGGATAACCAGCATTAAAAGAAGAATTAGAATTGTTGGAATCCGAATATCCCGCAAAAGCATAGCCAGTTAGTAAAAATCCCGTTGTCCCATCATCTAAAGCTTCATTTTGTGCTTTCAGTGTTTTGACTTCTTCCTTTAAATCAGCGATATCTTTGTCAGTTTTATATTGTTGATTTGTTGCTTGCGATGGCTGTCCAGGTGACATTTGTGAGAGCTTCTGGCGAAGAAATTGTACCTGTTGTTTAAGCTCCGACATTTCATCCTTAAACTGCTTTTTTAATTGTTCATATTGTGCTCTTGAAACATATTGTTCGTTTTCGTGTAGGTCATTAGCATTGACCACTCTTCCGGTGATTAAAATAATTAAGGTAATGTTGGTAAAACATGATTTACAAAATTTATTCATGAAACACCCCATTTATCAAACTGCTCGGTGGCAATCTTCGTATTTAGATTTATGAGCCTTAGGTTTCTTCACCAAGGCTAGCTTTTATTTAGTTGCGAATTGTTCATGCATGTATTTCAACACCTCCTTAATATCTTGTTCAGTCAAATTTGGATTCCCGCCTTTTGGCGGCATCGCAATTGGATTGCCAGGTGTTTTTAATCCATTTTTCACGTGTTCTATATGTTTAAATAATTCTTCATGTACTTCTGGGTTACCTCTAAAACCAGGAACTCTGGTTAAATCTGGGACACCTACAATGGCACCTGTTCCATCATTGCCATGACAAGCCATACAGTTCTTTTGATAAATTTCTAAACCTTTTGTGTATTTTATTTCCATTTTAGGAGGTGGCTGTTTAGGATCTGTTTGATCCTTGGCACAAGCAGTCAACAATAAAATTATTAATAGTGATATTTTAAGCATCATGTATTCCCTCCAGTCATATTCAAATGATAAAACCTACGTGTAACACCCATGTCAAAAAAATGATCAACTCGCTTAAGTACTAGGTACCCATAGCTGTTGTAACGGGCTTTTGATTGGAGCCAAGCACAAATATATTAACTGCCTTTGACAAGACTAATCTTGCCAAAGGCTTTTTTAAATTTATTTCATTTTTCGATGATCATGACGCCACAGACGTTTGTTTTTCATCATAATCAAATCACCGTTTTTCAACTCCATTTCGACACCGTCTTTCATTTCTATCGGTCTTCCTTCACTGTCAACCATACGCATTTTATTGTCTTTACCAATAAACAAATATGAATCATCCTTGAGTCTCAGCGGTTCGTTTTTATTGACACTTGTATCAGCTTCGGATGCAATAACTGAAGCTGAAAGTAATAAAAGGGGAATTAGTGCTATTGTTTTCATGATACTCTCCCGGTTTTTTAAGATTAATTTTTTGGGTGTTTTGTGTTTACTTGTTTTCTAATTTTTTCCTCCTTCTTAAAATAAATTAACATTAAAATTAAGCAACTACTCAGCGTATTTATAGTTTCAATATCAGTAACTTATTCCAGAAGACGCCGTAATTACGTCCGTGTAAGCTTGATTGTGTCATCCATGATACATACACTTATTACATAAGTCACTGATATTTAATAATTTATTTAAATTAAATACGCTGGATAGTTACAAAATTAATTTATTTAATTTGTTGATGGTTATGAACCTTTCCAGGATAAACTCGCCACAACAAATTATTTTTCATCATAATTAGATCCCCATTGTCTAATTCCATTTCAACCCCATCCTTCATTCTTATAGGTTGTCCTTCACCATCAAACATTCGCATCTTGCCATATTTATTGACTATGAGCGTGGAACCATCCTTAAGTAATAACACCTTATTATTTTCATCACTTTTAAGAATGTTGAATTCCTTGGATCTGGATGTTTCGGAAACAAACCCAGACAACAAAAACAGCAATGTTGGTATTATTAGTAGTACTTTCATAGTAAGTTCCTCATGGTTTATGATTTAGTCCATTTCTCAGTGCTGATGATTATGACTCGATTCTTCATTATGTGAGTGGTCATCAGCATTTGATGAAACGGTTGCTTGTGAATTCTTCTCTGGCTCCATAGGCATAGCATGCTCATGCTGCTCAAGGTCTTTGTTTGGTTTTGAACCATGATCATGTGACTTTGTTTCTGTACTGCCATGTTGGTGAGTGTTACTTTCGTCATGACTATGCTGATGACTATCGCCAGCATAGTCTTTTCTTGAAGTGGTTTCTTGTTCAGATAATTTTGTTACAGATGAATCATTTTGATGATCATTATCGGCACCATGACTGTGGGTATGACCTTCTGAAATACCTTCTCTATGTGTGTGATTATGGCCGTCTGAACCTGCTTCTAATTTTGAGCCTGTTGAATCATTATGATGATCACTCTCTATACCTTGACTGTGGTCATGCCCATCTGCAGCACCTTCTCCATGACTGTGATTATGACCATCTGCACCTGATTCTGATTTTGAGCCTGTTGAATCATCTTGATGATCACTTTCTACGCCTTGACTGTGACCATGCTCATTTGCAGCTCCTCCTCCATGACTGTGATTATGGCCGTCTGCACCTGCTTCTACTTTTGGTAACGACTTAACTCCCAGCCCATAACGAAAGACCGCTTCAGCACCTAACCACCCAGTAACCATTAATGCTAATCCAGCAACACCTGAATAAGTCAAAAACAAAAAACCAGGCTGCCGTTCTTTTTTCGCTAGCAAAACGGACCATAGACCAGCCAGCAAAAAAGCAATTGCAGTCGGTATTGCCCAATTTCGATGTAATGTTATTGCCTCATGTGAAGCACTATCATGGGCAACACTGTTATAAGCCAACCAACCTGCTGTTAGTGTTCCTAAAGCGATCAGACAACCACTCCATAATGACCAATTTGCCATCGTCAGCCATTGCTGCTTCCATCGATGATTTTTTGGCAATAATGCAGAGGCAAAATAAAAAAACACTGCAATACTGAATAATCCAATCGTAAAATGAACAAATACAGGATGCCAGTTAGGAATAATTTCAATTGTTGGTAAAGTCATAGTTTGTTCTCGTTTAAGCTATTATTTAATTTTTTTCTTGTACGCCATTCTTGGTATTGCAGTACAAAACTATACATTACAGGTAACACTATCAGATTTAGGATTAACACCGTCAACATACCCCCAAGCATTGGAGCAGCGATTCTATGGGTAACATCAGATCCTGTACCACTACTCAACATAATGGGTACTAAACCTGCCATTGTTGATACAGCAGTCATTGCAACTGGTCGAACACGTAAGGATGTGGCTGAATGTGCTGCTTCTCTAATTTCCACGGTGGACAAAGGTTCATCACTCGCCTCTCGACGTTTGGCAACTTCTAAATCAATAAAGCTCAGTACCAATACACCGATTTCAGCAGCCATCCCCGCCAACGCAATAAAGCCAACATAAACAGCGACAGACAAATTAAAGTCATTAAAATATATCAACCAAATACCGCCTATTACACCGAAGGGTAAAGCCAACATGATAATGACAGGTTCAATGATATTGCGGAAATTAAAATACAACAGTAAAAAAATAATTAATAAGGTCGCAGGAACCACAATTTGTAGCCGCTTTGCAGCTCGTTCCATATATTCAAATTGTCCTGACCAAACAATTGTATAGCCTGCTGGTATTGTGACTTTCTCAGCCAAAGCCTGTTTTGCTTTAGCAACAAAACCACCAATATCAGAGGTACTTATATCCACATAAATCCAGGCATTCGGGCGGGCATCCTCACTTTTGATTACCGGCGGACCTCGACGCAAGTTGAGTTCTGCAACTTGTGCCATGGGTATTTGGCTACCTGTCGGTGTTGGAACCAAAACACGCTTTAAATTTTCCAGGTTATCCCGTAATTCACGTGGATAACGCAGATTAACAGGATAACGTTCCAGACCTTCAACCGTTTCAGTGATATTCATTCCACCTATAGCAGTTTGTATCACATCCTGAACATCACCCACCGTCAACCCATATCTAGCAGCGGCTTCACGATCAATATCAAAGTCAAGATAATATCCACCTACAGCCCTATCACCGAAAGCCGAAGTAGTTTCAGGAAGTGTTTTCATAGCCTGTTCTATTTGTTGCGATACATTTTGCAAAACCGTCAAGTCAGGACCAGAAACCTTGATGCCAATAGGTGTTTTAATTCCTGTAGATAACATATCAATCCGCGTTTTAATCGGCATGGTCCAGGCATTTGCAACACCTGGAAACTGAATAGCTTTGTCCATTTCACTCATTAACTCTTGTGTTGTCTTATTTGGATCAGGCCATTTGTCCTTGCGTTTTAGACGAATCGTTGTTTCCATCATCGATAAAGGTGCTGCATCTGTAGCTGTTTCAGCTCGACCAACCTTACCAAAAACATGATGTACCTCCGGAAAAGTTTTTAGTATTTTGTCGGTTTGTTGCATCAGCTCTCTGGCTTTGGTAATTGAAATACCAGGAAATGTTGTTGGCATATATAAGATATCCCCCTCATCGAGAGGCGGCATAAATTCACTGCCTAATTTTGAATAGGGATAATACGTGATTGCCAATAGCGCTAATGCTAGAAATACAGTAATTTTTCTCCAGCGCATTGCCACTTTTAATATTGGAGTATGAACAGCATGTAACAGTTGATTTACAGGATTTTTATTTTCGGCAATCACTTTACCTCGAATAAAATACCCCATCATTACGGGCACCAGTGTCACCGCAAGAATTGCTGACGCAGCCATTGCATAAGTCGCTGTAAAGGCTAAAGGACTAAACAAACGGCCTTCCTGAGCCTGCATGGTAAAAATAGGCAAAAAAGAAACAGTAATAACCAAAAGAGAAAAGAAAAGTGCCGGACCAACCTCACGAGATGCTTCTCCAATTGCCTGCCAACGTTCGTCAATAGTCAATTGCGTACCTTTTTCATCCTCGGCATGAGCAAAATGTTTATGTGCATTTTCTACCATGACGATTGCACCATCAACCATGGTACCAATGGTAATGGCAATCCCTCCTAAAGACATGATATTGGCATTTAATCCTTGAAATTTCATTACTATAAACGCCATTAAGATTCCCATGGGTAATGTAATAATGGCAACCAATGCAGAACGAACATGCAATAAAAACAATATGACAACCAGACTGACAATTGCCAATTCTTGTACTAAAGATTCATTTAAACTTTCAACTGCACGTTCAATCAAATCACCTCGATCATACACAGTTACAATTTCAACACCTTCCGGAAGCCCTTTTTTTAATTCATGCAGCTTTTTTCGAACCCCTTGGATAGTTGCCAAGGCATTTTCACCAAAACGCATAATAATTACACCAGCAGCAACTTCCCCTTCACCATTGAGATCAACAATACCTCTCCGTAATTCAGGTCCCAGGTGAATATTAGCAACATCCTGTAATCGAATTGGCGTGCCATTTTTATCTACTCCAACTGGAATTGTTCTTATATCATCAAGGGATTGAATATAGCCCAACCCTCTTACCATGTATTCAGTTTCAGCCATTTCAATTAAACGACCACCGACATCATTATTGGAACGTTTAATAGCATATTTGACTTTGGATAAAGGGATACCGTAGGCCTGCAATGCATTTGGATCTACCTCAATCTGGTATTGTTTGACAAAGCCGCCGATGGAAGCAACCTCCGATACACCATCTACTGTTTGTAATGGATAACGCAAATACCAATCCTGCAATGATCTAAGTTGAGATAAATCATGCTTACCTGTTCTGTCGACTAAAGCATATTCATAGACCCAACCGACACCTGTCGCATCTGGCCCTAGAGTGGGTGTTATTCCTAGAGGTAAATCGCCACTGACATAATTTAAAGATTCAAGCACTCTAGATCGTGCCCAATACATATCAGTACCATCTTCAAAGATGATATAGACAAATGATAAGCCAAAAAAAGAATAACCACGAACAATCTTGGCTTGTGGTACCGCAAGCATTGCTGTTGTTAATGGATAAGTAACCTGATCCTCAACCACTTGCGGAGCCTGCCCCGGGTATTCAGTCAGGATAATCACCTGTACATCGGATAAATCTGGTATTGCATCTAGAGAGGTATTGTTATAACTCCAAACCCCAACAACAGCAATAATCAACATTGCAATTAACACCATAAACCGATCTTTCAGAGAGGCATCAATAATGGCATTAATCATTTTGCTACTCCCTTTTGCATATTCATGTGATGTGAATGATTTTGTTTTTCCATATTAGACATTTTCATCATAGAGTGGTCCATTTTTTCCATTGAAGAATGATCACCGGATGGAGTCATTTTGATTTCTTCATGACTGTTTCCTTCGCCCACCTGCGATTTTTGTGATGACTCATCTTTGGCATTATTTTTTTGCAACATTTTTGCGATTGCTTCGCGCAATTTTGACTCTGAATCAATCAAGAATTGTGCTGAAGTTACAACTTTCTCATCTTCATTAATACCTTTTAATACCGCTACCTTACCATTCGATTCCAGTCCCAACCGCACTTCACGTGGTTCAAATTTACCTGGACCACGAACAACAAAAACAATATTCCTAACTCCTGAACGTATTACAGCTTCTGAAGGTATAACTACTGCATCTAATTGTTTACCTGCAAAAATGGTTACTTCAGCAAACATTTCCGGCTTCAGTAATAAATCAGGATTATCAAACACTAGACGTACTTTGATAGTTCTTGTTTTGGGTTCTGCATAAGGGTAAATATAAGCTAAATGTCCTTTAAAAATTTTCCCAGGAATACCCGCAAGTTCCATTTCCACAGGATCTCCTTGTTGGACCCACGGCAATTCGTATTCGTAAATATCAGCATATACCCATACTTTTTTTAAATCTGCTATCATGTAGATTTCTGTTGTTGGAGTTACATACTGCCCCTCACGGGCACCTATTTTCATTACAATGCCATCTGCTGGCGCATGAATATGAATATTTTTTTTAATCTTATGACTTCGTTCTAATTCATGAATTTGATGATGAGGCATATCCAAAAACTTCAGTCGTTCACGTGAACTTTTAACTAGTTGCTCGGCACCTTTTCTAATATCTTCTATAGGGCTTTGTTTTAATGCCTTGAGATTATTCAGTGCCAACAAATATTCCTGTTGGCTGGTAACTAATTGTGGCGAATAAATACTGAGTAAATCAGTATCTTTAACAACAAACTGCCCAGTTTTATCGACATTCAGTTTTTCAATCCATCCTTCAATTTTTGGATGAAGGTGTACCATTCGTTCTTCATCATAAGCAACCCTACCGACTGCACGAACTGTACGGGAAAGCGTATCTCTTACGGCTTTTTTTGTCCGTACACCAATATTTTGAACAACAACGCCATCAATTGTAACGGTCCCAATCGGCTCCTTATCATTACTGTCATCATCAGAATAAACCGGGACATAATCCATTCCCATCGAATCTTTTGCAGGAACAGGTGAAGTAACCGATGGATTCATAGGACTACGATAGAATAAAATCTTGCTCTTTTTATTATTCTTAGGCTTGGCATATACCGGAATATAATCCATACCCATATCGTCCTTAGCAGGAACAGGAGAAGTAATTTCTGGGTTCATTGGATGCCTATAAAACAATACTTTTGTTTCCAGCCCAGAACTTAACTGTTTAGGTTGTAGTTCCATCGATGTCGCTAGCCAATAGCCTCCAGCCACCCCAATGATCAACATAGAAATGGCACTGATGAAAACTGATTTATTCATAAATTTCTTCCTTGCCGACCACGGCAGTTAATTGTGCTAATGCCTGGTTAGCTTCACTGAGTGCCATCCAGTATTGAGTCTCATAGTTATATAAAGTTATTTGACTACGAACCAGATTGAGAAAATCAACCTTGTCAACTTGATACCCAGATAGCATTGAAGCTACCGTTTGTCGGGCCTGAGGAATGATGCCACTTTTGAATAGCACCACCTGATTTTTTCGCTGTCGGTAGTCGCTGGAAGCAGCCGAAATATCTGCACGCACGTTATTCCACTCATCTTGCAAAGCATATTTACGCTGCATCAATTCAGCACTGCGTTGATCAATGGCTTTAAGTTGCTTGCTGCCCGCAAAAATTGGTACATTCATACTAAGTTTCATGCTCAGGAAATCTGCACGTTCCCGTCCGGAAAAAGTATCGTCACGACCTCCGTAATAAGCGCCTACTTTAAAATCTGGATAGAGATCTTTTTCAGCAAGCTCCAGTCTGGATTTGGCAGCATTAATCGCTTCTCGTCTTGATAACAATAAAGCCCGATAACTTTCTGCTTGTTGAAATAATTCTGATTCTGGTATTAACTCAGGCAATTCATCAGAAACTTTTGTTGGTAAAAAAACCGCAGTATCCGCAGATCTATCGAGTAAAGCATTCAATTGTGCTTTCGCTCTGTCTCTTGCACCAATTAATGAAAGTTCATTATCCAGTAACCGCGACAATTCAAGTTGCGCCAATAGCACATCCTGCTGTAATCCCTCGCCAACTTCATATTTGGTTTGAGCAATCTCTACAAATTGACGTAATAACTCTTGGTTAATGCTGATAATGTCCAAAGCACGATCCAGATAAAACAATAACCACCAGGTTTTTTTAACATCTCGCAATAATCGCCAACGCACTTCAACAACATCATGCGTTGCCGCCTCCGCTTCATGTGTTGCAGCTTGTTCGCGCAAAGCCAGTTTGCCCGGAAAAGGAATGGCTTGCGAAATTCCTCCCTGCAATTGCGTCATGTTTTCTTGACGCGTATCAAAACTATCGACAGGTAAATTCAAGGCATTAAAACTGATAACTGGATCAGGTAACGATCCAACTTGAGAAGGAATTGCCGCCATAGCTTCTGATCGGGCCTGCATTTGTGCCAGACTAGGATTATCTGCGACGGCAATATCAATTGCAGACTGAAAAGTCAGTAAATTGGATTCTTCAGCACGTAAAGTACTAAAAAACATCAATAGCAATAAAAACTGCCAGGGTTTGTTGGGTAAAGCCATATTATCCTCATAAACAAAATGATTGGTCTCTGTTGAAACCGGGAAGTTTTTGAGGATTGGTTATTCTTCAGAATTTAGGTGAAAGCCTAAAATAAACTGAATAATTGGAAGAAAAAACCTGGAAATCAGGCGCACCAATCCTCTGTTAGAGAATTGATATGGGGGGTTTTATTTGGGGGAACGGATCAATACTGTCGGGAATATTACTTATTGAATTCGCAAAACTAAATTCAGATTTGGACATTACTATTGGACTGGAAGGAGTAATACCAAAACTATGGCAAACATGGATCAAACAACCATCACAAATATTGCAATCGTTATCCATTTGATTGTCATGTTGCTGTTGATCCACAGTTGGAAGAGAAACAAGAGCAACAGTGTCAATTAACATTTCTTGATGCCCTGTAATTTCAGCAGGCACCTCCATATTCTCACAATGATCAACTGCCTTTGCAATAGGCGTTACCATCATGATAAGCATGAGTAGAATTGTTAAACACTGTTTATTCATCTTTGGTTAATTCGCTGCTTCAGTGAATGTAACATTAATCTAAATGAGAAAAATTATCAAGTAAGCGAATAATAACTTCGTTGCTTAATTTTGTAAAAAGAATGTAATAGAGAACAGTAAATACTAATTTTAGTTCAATATTATTTTCTTGGCCATAACTTCCCATAAATTAAAAAAAGCTTGAGGGATATCTGGAACGGCAGTGTAGACTGGCATTTTTTACCACCGAGTCAAATCAGGTCAGCTCACAGAACTGAAGCGGCAATATTAAACCAGAAATTCCTTTCCGCCAAGAGCTGAAAAACAACACTTGAAAAATGACCAGCTTTTGATACTGCTTCAAATAAAAATGCTAAGGTCATGACAAACCTACACAAATTGTAATACATTGTTTAATAAGGGATTGTTCGTTAAAAACAACAAAAAGAGAGACCACTTTCACACATTGCAAAAATCATTCTCGAATTAAGCCAAAATTAAGAATGATTGTTCCATACTATGGACGTAACATAAAATTATTTACAGCTCTTTTGAGCAACGTTTACAGTGAGGATCTATCATGAATTCACGACACGATAAGCATCAGTGCAGATACTGTCAAATTGATATGGTAAATGCACAAAAATTAATGCCTTTAACCACATATACAAAATGGCAGCAAGAGAACCAGTCAACGCCTATTGTCTTGAAATGCCCGGTATGCGGCTATAGTGAACTTGAGCAGAATTTTCCTAAAAACAGCTATAACGATTCAGTTAATTATACGGGATCAATTCATACTGATAATTCAGGGCATAACAGGCATTTTGGCTAATAGCTTCTTACGCTGAAAGATCATTTTTTTGATTTCTCACTACCATCATCAGTAAGGAATTTTCTCAAAACGGCGAGAAAATGCTCTGGTTGCTCAACATGCAGCCAATGGCCAGCATCATTTATGATTTCAATGATTGCGTTTGGAAATAGCTTGTAAATTAATTGATGATATTTTTTTTCAACATGCTGAGACTTTCCACCAACCACAAATAAACTTTTCCCAAGAAAAGGATTAACATTCTCGGTATCTGGAAAAGAAATAATTGCTGGAGCCGCTTTCTTAAAAACATCCAAATCAATTCGCCACACATATACCCCGTCTTTTAAAATCAAATTCTGCAGTAGAAATTGACGGAAATTTGTATCCGGCATAGATCCTGACAATAATTCATCTGCTTGTTTACGATTTTTAATCTGTGTTAACGGTAAATCTTGCAGTGCCTGAATTATATTTTCAAAACTATGCTGATAACTGACCGGCGCAATATCAACAATCACTAAATTATCAATACGGTCTGGATAATTTAAAGCCGCCCACATTGCGACCTTCCCACCCATACTATGGCCTAACAGGCAAGCTTGTTCAATTTTATGTTCAAGTAAAAACGCCTTAACATCTGCCGCCATAGTTGGATAATCCATTTCTGGCGCATGAGGCGATTGCCCATGATTTCGCAAGTCAGGAACATAAACATGATAATTTTCGGCCAGTTTTTTTGCTATTGCCCGCCAGTTGCGTGAAGATGCAAAAAAACCATGTAAAATTACAATGACAGGGTCATTTGCCCGGCCAAATTCTTGATATTGCAATTTTAGTATATTATTCATTGCATAAAATGATAGGCCATTCCCATCAAAGCACCGAACACGCCACCCCAAACCACCAACCAGCCAAGGTGTTGTCGAATGATTTCCTGAACCATATCTTTAACCATCTGAGGAGTCAATTCCGATAATCGTTTATCGATCACTGTTTCAACTTTAGTAATAATATCTTCGCTAATCTTATGCGCATTCAAGCCCTTCTGTAATGCATTTTTGAAACGATCTGATTCAACCATTTCCACCAAAATAGCGCGCATCTTTTGAATAAATGATTCTTTTAAAGGAGCTAATGCTTCCTCACCTCCCATCATTTGCAACATACCACCAAATGATGATTCCATTATTGAAGATACCAGGCCTTCATAAACCTTGTCATAATCGACCGCATCCAGTAGTGGCTCCAAATTGAGCATACCGCTGCCCTGCTGCTCTTCAGTTTCGATAAATTGCTCGATATTCTTTGTTGTGAAAAACTGATCCATCATTAAGGTTTTGATGGAAACCTTAAATTCCTCAAAGCGATTTGGAATTACCCCAGAACCATAGAGCAAAGGTACTTTTTCAAACAGCATATAAACAGCCAACCAGTTAGTAATTGCTCCAGATAATGCAAAAAAACCAATCGTTTGTAATAACCCTGAATAAACCGGCCAATAATAGCCGAGCATAATCAAAGCCAAGGCCAATAAATTAGTAATTAAACTTTTATTACAAAATAAAGTAATTCGCATTTCAAAATAATGAAAAACTCTATCGGACAAAAATTTTCAAAAAAATCGCTGCTAAATCCTTTAGGAACGCACACGGAATAAGTTGAGCAACAGACGCAGTATTTTTTTCGTTTTCAAGACGTAGAAATAAGTGCATAGCCATTTATGTCACTATTTTTTACAACGCAGAAGACGGAAAAAAAGACAAGCCAGTTGTCCAAGTCATTTCATGCACATCCCTTAGGTAGATATACCTTTTTTCAGAACATTATAGTAATGGCGCTATCACCAAAGAAACCACTGACATCAGCTTAACGACAATGTTCAATGTTGGCCCTGAGGTATCTTTAAAAGGATCACCAACAGTATCACCACAAACAGCGGCTTTATGAACATCGCTGCCTTTACCACCATATTCGCCGCCTTCAATCAACTTTTTGGCATTGTCCCAGGCACCGCCAGCATTTGCCATAAATAATGCCAATAAAACACCGGCTACCAGCGAACCAGCCAACAACCCTCCAAGCGCTTCTTTGTTAATCAGAAAACCCACTAAAACAGGCGTACTTACTGTAACCAGCCCTGGCAAAATCATTTCTCTTAAAGAAGCTTTTGTTGAAATCTCAACACAGCGACTGGAATCAGGCTGAGCGTCACCACTCATCAAGCCGGGTATTTCCCGAAACTGGCGACGAACTTCTTCAACCATATCCTGAGCCGCTTTACCCACTGAGTCCATAGTCATCGCCGCGACCAAAAATGGCACACAGCCACCAATTAATAAACCGATTACGACTAACGGATTTAATAAATCAATGACTGTTAAATGTGCCGCAGCCGCAAATGCAGAAAATAACGCTAATGCGGTCAATGCCGCCGACCCAATAGCAAAACCTTTACCGACTGCAGCCGTTGTATTACCAATGGCATCCAATGAATCAGTGATTTTCCGGGTTTCAGGACCCAGTTCAGCCATTTCACTGATCCCGCCAGCATTATCGGCAATTGGCCCATAAGCATCTACCGACATGGTAACGCCAGTTGTTGCCAACATTCCAACTGCGGCAATGCCGATGCCGTATAAACCAGCCGAATAATAAGCCAGGAAAATAGCCGCACAAATACCAAGAATCGGAAATACTGTTGAGCGCATACCAATACCCAAGCCCGCAATGATATTGGTTGCTGGCCCAAACTTGGATGCTTCTGCAATCAATAAAATAGGTTTTTTAGAAGTATAATAATCAGTAACCCGGCCAATAAAAATACCTACCACCGTACCACCAAGTACGGCATAGAACGGGCCATTTACTGAGGTAATTTTATCCACCAAACTGAACTGAATGGCAAACTGGTTAATGACAAAATAAGCGCCCACCAGAAAAATAACCGCCGCAATCCAGGTAACACCTTCCAAAGCATGGGCTGGATGAATATTCTTCAGCATCTGCATGGCCAATACCGCAATAATGGAAGCAATCAATCCAATCATGATTAATACCAGAGGCAATATCAAAGCCTTTTGCTGCATAACATCAATATCAACAAAATTAGTTGATGAAGCGGCAATAGCGATGGTTGCAATGACTGATCCGACATAGGATTCAAAAATATCCGCCCCCATTCCCGCTGTGTCACCAACATTATCGCCGACATTATCAGCAATTGTCGCAGGATTACGTGGATCATCCTCCGGGATACCGGCTTCAACCTTGCCAACAAGATCTGCGCCTACATCTGCCGCTTTGGTATAAATTCCGCCTCCTATTCTGGCAAACAAGGCAATTGATGAAGCGCCCATCGCAAAACCACTAATCGCCTTATAGTTAGATATTAACGAAGGATCTATTAGCAAAAACACGATCGAGACACCTGCCAACCCCAAAGAGGCAACAGCCAGGCCCATTACTGAACCGCCACCAAAAGCCACCAAAAGCGCCGCTCCCATACCTTCTTGATTGGCTGCCCAGGAAGTTCGGACATTGGCACGGGTAGCTGCCTTCATGCCAAAAAAACCGGCAAACATTGAACATGCCGCACCGCCCAAAAATGCATAGGCAGTGCCGTGATCAATCAGAAAAAAAATTAACCCGGCAACCAGTACAACAAAGATTGAAAGTATTTGATATTCTGATTTTAAAAACACCATTGCACCTTCATGAATCAGATCAGAAATCGCTTTCATTTTTTCCGACCCTACATCATGTGACAAGATGATTCGGTAGATAATAAAAGCGATAACCAAACCGATAACCCCCATAATCGGTCCAATTAACTGTAATACTGCAATACTCATAGCAACTCCCAGTTTGAATTATTATTAGTTTTGGCTCAAAAAAGGCATTCAAAATTAATCACAAATCAAGATGAAAAATCAACCTCATCATCGCTCAATTGTTTAACCTTCAAATACCCAATGAACCGCTGGCCATGCTAACTGATTTTTTCTCAGCTGACTAATCAATATTTCCAATAAAAAACTTAATTCTTTATTCCGACCCCTTTGTGAAGTAGAAACAGGCTAAAAAAAATTAGAACTACTATAAAGCCACTGGTAATAATAAAAGCCATTTGAATGTCCACATCAGAAACGCCAATCAAACCATACCTAAAAGCATTGATCATGTATAAAATTGGATTTAGCATGGAAATTTTTTGCCAGATCTCTGGCAACATAGACACTGAATAAAAAACCCCACCCAGATAACTCAGAGGCGTCAAAATAAAATTTGGGATAATTGAAATTGCATCAAAACTGTCTGCAAAAACGGCATTAATAAATCCAGCCAGCGCAAACAAGGTTGATGTCATTAATACAACAAATAATGCTAACCCCAGGTTTTCCGGCAAAATATTGGTAAATAATAATGAAATACCTGCGACAACCGAGCCAACCATTAAGCCCCGGGCAATACCACCAGAAACATAACCCGCTAAAATCACCCAATTCGGTACCGGAGATATTAATAATTCTTCAATATGCTTTTGAAACTTAGTGGAATAAAACGACGAGACCACATTCGCATAAGAGTGAGAAATGACTGACATTAAAATTACACCGGGAACAATAAATTCCATGTAACTCACATCATGAATTTTTCCAATTCTTTGGCCAATCAAAGTACCAAATATCAAAAAATATAACGATGTTGTAATAGCCGGCGGCAACAAAGTTTGTGGCCAGATACGGGTAAACCTGCGGACCTCCTTGGTGAAAATCGTTATAAAAGCTATCCAGTTATTCATATCAAGCGCTTTGTGGTTGATCTTTATCAATCAAATCCAGAAACAACTGTTCCAGACGATTTGATTTATTCTTCAAACTTAATACCTGAAGATCTCGCTTGGTCAATTCCTGAAATAGCCGATTCAAGCCTTGCTCCTTTGGCACCGCTACATTTAGCAAGCTATCTCCCTCCAATTCAATAGAAAACCCTGGTATCTCGGGTACCTCCTTAATAGGATGGGCCAAATCCATCACAAAATAGTCAACATTAAGACGGGCCAGTAAACTGCTCATTCTTGAATTTTCCACTATCCTGCCATGATTGATGATGGCAATATTTCGGCACAAATTTTCCGCTTCTTCAAGATAATGCGTGGTTAAAATTATCGTTGTACCTTCCGCATTAACTTCTCGCATTAGCTGCCACATAGAACGACGGATCTCGATATCCACACCGGCCGTTGGCTCATCCAGGATCAAAAGCCGAGGACTATGAACCAATGCCCGCGCAATCATTACCCTTCTTTTCATACCACCTGACAAACGCCGAGAAACCGTGTTTCGTTTATCCCATAACTGCATCTGTCTGAGACATTTTTCGGCATTTTTCCTTGCTTGCTTGCGTGGTATCCCATAATAACCTGCCTGGTTCAGCAAAATATCCTGAACAGTTTCAAATTGATTAAAATTAATTTCCTGAGGAACCAGTCCAATATAACTTTTCGCCAGCTCACGATTTTTATCCAAATCAGCATCAAAAATTTTGACCGTCCCCTTGGTTTTCGTAACCAACGAGCAAACAATTCCAATGGTGGTCGACTTCCCAGCCCCATTCGGACCTAACAGAGCAAAAAAATCCCCTTCCTCAACATCCAGGTCGATTCCTTTGAGCGCGTGAACGCCACCTTTATAAGTTTTTTGCAAATTTCGGATAGAAAGTGCTTTCATGTAACAAGTAGTACTTAACTGAAAAGGATAAATAGGTTAAATTATTGCGATGACTTATCTTAACCAGCGCTAAAATCAGATAAACTGTAAACGAACCATTCTATCAGATATAGCCATTTTCGTAGATACAAGGATCTTCCATTGACTATCCAACCACCAGAAATAGTAGCGGCTGTTGATTTAGGCTCCAACAGTTTTCACATGATTGTCTGTCGCTTGAAAGACGGAAAACTTCATACCATTGACCGCTTGAGAGAAATGGTTCGTTTAGCCTCTGGCTTAAATGAAGACAAATTCTTGTCTCAGGAAGTACAAGATAGAGCACTGGCCTGCCTGGAACGTTTTGGTCAACGTATCCGTAACTTTCCCCCCGGCAGCGTTCGGGCGGTCGGCACCAATACATTAAGATCGGCAAAAAACTCCAATCAATTTTTATCGCTAGCCGAGGCTGCTCTGGGCCAACCCATTCATGTTATTTCAGGAATCGAAGAAGCGCGGCTAATCTATTTGGGCGTAGCCCATAGCCTGGAAAGTAATGGCAAAAAGCGTTTTGTCATGGATATTGGCGGCGGCAGTACCGAATATATTATTGGCAAACATGACCAGCCACGACGAAAGGAAAGCGTACCCATGGGTTGCGTATCGATGAGTAACAAGTTTTTTGCAAATGGCGTCATTAGCAGCAAAAAATTTCGCCAGGCTGTGCTATACGCGCAACAGCAATTAGAACCTTATGAAAAGGCTTTCAGTAGCAAACGATGGGATGAAGCCATTGGTGCATCAGGTACTTTACGAGCAATCAATAAAGTACTGCAAACGAATGAATGGAGTAATGAAGGTATCACTTTATCCGGACTGGAAAAGCTTGTTGATTTTATTATCCAGCATAATCATGTTGATGAATTATCCCTTCCCGGACTTGATCCGGAACGGGCGCCTGTTTTTCCGGGAGGTTTAGCCATTATCTATGGCAGCTTCCGCAGTTTGGGCATTGAACAAATGACGGTTTCTGACGGCGCCTTGCGTGAAGGATTGGTATTTGATTTGCTGGGTCGAATCTTCAACAAGGATATTCGTTCTGATACCGCTCAGACAACAGCCGAACATTATCATGTTGACCTGGTTCATGCAGCACGAGTACAAAATACTATCCATTACATGCTCAAACAATTAAAAAAATGCCCGCCTTTATCCCTTGAAGAATCCAGTCAGTTTCTTAACTGGGCAGCAATTCTACATGAAATCGGCCATGAAATTGCCCACAATCAATACCACAAACACAGCGCATATATCATCAAATATTCAGATCTAGCAGGCTTTTCCCAACAGGATCAGAATTTATTATCAACTATTGTCAGGGGACATCGGCGTAAATTACCCAAAAAAATGTTCAAGGAATTGCCAAAACCCTGGCATAAGAATGCTATTTATCTGACATTAATCCTGCGTCTAGCAGTCCTGCTGCATAGGAATCGACATGATTTTGATTTGCCTGATTACAAAATTTCAATTGATAACAAAACCATCAACCTTGATTTTCCTCCTCAGTGGCTACAAAACTCACCTTTAACTCATGCTGATCTTATGCAGGAAGCAGAATATTTAAACGCTGCTGATTTTATCCTGGAATTCAAATAACGAATGTACAATGCCTTCCGGATACTTTTTTTCAGTATCAGTATTCCTGCGATTATTCTTGCTGCACTCGTCATCTATGCCACCGATCATCGTCCTGCGATCACAAACACCTGGTATCTGACCTCTCAAGATATCCAACGCGCCAAGGAAATTGTCGGCACCACTCGACTACGTCGCCGGGGCGTAAAAAAACTGGTCCTTAATGAGAATGATTTAAACATTGCCGCCAGTTATATTTTGAAGCCTTTTGTTAATGCCTATTCCAGAATCAACCTGGAACCCGACAAAATAAATTTCTCATTCAGTATTAAATTGCCAAAAAACATATTGGGCAACTATCTAAATATTAATTTTTCCCTCTACAAACAACAAGGATTTCCTCAAATCAGAAACCTGTCTTTTGGCAGATTGGCCATAGCTGATGAATTTGCCGGACTGATCCTTGAAAATATCATAAAACATAGCCAGCTTAATCAGTATTTTATCTTACTAGGAAAACATCTTAAGGGGATTACGATTAAGCCTAATCAAATAATCATTACTTACTTTATGACCCCTGCTTCATATATCGAAGCACAAAACTTTCTGTTGGAACATGCAGAAGAAAACAACATTTATGCGGTTTATCAACGCAAGCTTAACGAAATACTCCGCGCACATAACCGAAGGACTAGATTATCGCTGGCAGATTTATTAAAACCTCTTTTCCAGCTAGCATCGCAACGTTCGACATTGGAAACTGCAATCGCAGAAAACCGCGCAATTATTTATATCGTCAGTGCTTATGTTAACAGCCGCGAAGTATTCAAATTTTTATCCTATGACAGAAGACGCCGCCCCATCATTTATCGAGTTTATTTATACGGGCGAACTGATTTGGCGCAACATTTTATGGCTTTGGCAGCAATCACTTCTTCAGGCAGCACTTATCTTGCCCATTTATTAGGGCTTGAAAAAGAAATATTCGATTCGAAAGGCGGCAGCGGCTTCAGTTTTGTAGACTTAGCTGCCGACAGAGCCGGTATGTATTTCGGCAAAATGGCCACCTCCTCACCAGAAAATGCCCTCCACTTTCAAAAAGCGATGGCAGAAATTAAAGACTATCGCGCCTTTATGCCGGAAGCCAGGGATTTACCAGAACGTATGAATGCAGACGAATTCAGAATCCGTTTCCAATCCGTCTATAGCCCAGCTTATCAGGAAGTTCTTAAAAAAATTGATGCCCGAATTAAAGCAAGTCCTTTATATGCTTTGCAATAGAAATAGCACAATGCCAGAAGCTCTCTATTTATTCAAGACTGGGTTTTTATCTTGGTTTTTTTGTTACTCAATTGGGTAAGAGTTTTTTCAAGACCGACTAAATCTATGTCGATACCTGGGCTAAAAAACGGGAGATATTTTTACCGATAAAATCAAGAAAAAAGAAGGCTAGCTTTCCCAACCTGTATTTTTGTCAATCCATCTGAGGCTTAGCCAGTACCAGATAATCATTGGAATCATCATCGCCAGCCAGCTCCAATCGTCAATAAGAAAAATTTTCTTGACCCATTCCTGATCGGCAAAAAATAGCGGCCATGGAATGCAATAAAGCGTAAAAATAATACAAGCCCAAATTAAAATTAAAGCACCTTTACGAGTATTAATACTTGAGAATGCCAAAAAAACCCACATTGGCATGTTTTCTTTTTTTTCCATCTTTTTATAAACCCTGAAAAAACCACAAATTCTGGTGACACGTCCAGAAAACGAGCAATTTTACATTTTATGGCAGTGGTATTCCAGCTATATTTTTTTAACAATGAAGATAAAATTAGGCAAAAAATATTATTTTTCAGCGGATTCTGGCTTAACATTAGGCCAGTCAGAAAAAGCAAATACCCAGATCATCAAAATATTAATAACGGGAATGAGCAATAACACCACCCAACGCGGATCAAATCCGGCTTTATCCAGAATTTTTCCGCCCGCCCAGAGAATACAGAGAAAAAGACCTATTAATAATAGATAAAAAACAAACATTTCCATATCATTGCTCCTTTTTGGATATCTGATTTGGCCACGGCATTAAAGCCAATTGTAAAAAAACCGCTAATAAGCCGAACCCTGGAACGAAAACCAATAATGACCAGGCTGGGCTAAATCCTGCTTTTTTATAAATAAAAAAAACCGGGACCAATATCATTAGACCAACAATTGCAACGCGAAATATTTCTGGAACCATCATTGTCATATCCTCCATTGGATGAAATTATCAAACCAAACTTTACAAAAACCAAGCTTGGTTTTTAGGGTTCAGATTACCCTATCTCATTAGGACAAAAAAGAAAACAGTTTATAGGGTTTTGAGGATTAAATAATTGGCTGGCAGTGGAAGAGAAAAAATTCCTTCAAAATAAATTAACCATTATTCCTAATTCCAGCTTTAGTTGTGCTTGAGCATTTCCCTTGTTGACTGCAATTTCAACAAGGCCAGAAGAGTTGCAATACCAAAATGGTTGATGGAGTTCTACATTACAAAAGGTTTCCGCTCGTTCCAAAATAAAATTGGCAACTTTAAGTCGTTTGTTTTTCATATCATCTTGATAACGAAGCCCGGTCATGGCATTTCCATAATGATCGAAATAAATGACTTTATTCAAATCAGGTTGCCACTGATCTGACACAACTTCTGGATACGGTTCAATAATTTTATTGACTTGACCTTGCGTCAGCATTGCAGCAACCGGTGCAAAAATATCCCGCCCATGAAAACTGGAAGAGCAATTTTCCGGTTGCCAGACAATTTTATACCAAAGTGGCCGCTCTGATTGCACAGCGATGGAATTAAACAAGCCGTTTTCCGGACCGACAAAGTATTGTTCATTGGCTTTCAAAACTACCGGTATTCTGCCTCCTCCAACTCCAGGATCAATAACCGATAAAAAAACTGTTTCTTTTGGAAAACTATGACTTAAAGCGGCTAGCAAATAGCTACTTAAAACAGGATCGCCTGTTGGTGCATTATCAACAAGTCGTATTATTTTTATAGCCGGGGCATATTGATAAATAATAGCTTCCATTTGCCCGATATAAGGTCCAGAAGAACCAAAGTCAGTAAATAAAACAATCATTTATGACTATCAAAATTATGCAGAAATTTAGTCTATACGGACAATATTTCAAGACCGGCATCATTAGTCAGGGTTGATTCGGTACTGGGACTTTCACGAACCAGATTAACAAAATCAAATAATTCACTATCTGCCAATTGCGAGGGGGCGACATTTTTTAGACTGGTAAATATGGATTCCAGCCTTCCTGGAAATTGTTTATCCCACTGATTAAGCATTGCTTTCATGGCCTGTCTCTGCAGATTTTCCTGGGAGCCACATAAATTACAGGGAATTATGGGGAATTTTTTATATTCAGCGAAGCGGGTAATATCTTTTTCACGACAATAGGCCATTGGCCGAATGACAATATTTTTTTTATCATCACTCAAAAGCTTGGGCGGCATGGCTTTTAATTTCCCCGTATAAAAAATATTTAGAAAAAAGGTTTCCAGAATATCATCACGATGATGGCCCAAAGCAATTTTACTAATGCCATACTCTTCGGCATAGCCATACAAAGTCCCTCGTCTTAGCCTGGAACATAAACCGCAGGTTGTCTGCCCTTCGGGAATGACCCGCTTAACAACACTGTATGTGTCTTTTTCAATAATATGATATGGTACGCCAATGGTCTCCAGGTAATCAGGCAGAACATGCTCAGGAAAACCGGGTTGTTTCTGGTCAAGATTGACAGCGACTAATTCGAAATGAACAGGGGCCGTTTTTTGTAAATTCAACAATATATCCATCATGGCAAAGGAATCTTTGCCACCCGACAGGCAAACCATCACTTTGTCGCCATCTTCGATCATATTATAATCATCAATCGCCCTGCCTACCTCTCGCCGAAGCCGTTTTTGCTGCTTGTTAAATTCAGTTCTGGACTTCCTGATGTTATCGGTCATTAAGGTAAATTTTTGGATCAGGTTAAAGAACTCAGTGGAAATGCTGAACGTTAATTTTGATATGAACAGTATTTTTTTACAAACATTATTAAGCAATAAGCCCTCAAACTTAATGAGGTGTGGGGTTACTGATTTGACTAGAGCTAAAAATTAATCACTAAACCTCTGAAAAATCAGTGTAGCGTTGGTTCCACCAAAACCAAAGCTATTCGACATAATCGTATTTAACTCTACATTATCTAAACGTTCTCGAACAATTGAAATTCCTTCAGCGGCTGGGTCAAGTTGAGTAATATTAGCTGAAGCACTAATGAAGTTTTCTTCCATCATTAATAGCGAATAAATCGCTTCATTAACACCTGCTGCACCCAGTGCATGTCCTGTTAATGACTTCGTTGAACTTACTTTTGGCACTTGATCAGCGCCAAAAACCTCTCTCAAAGCCTCAAGCTCCCGACCATCTCCCACTGGGGTACTGGTACCATGAGCATTAATATAATCGATTGATCCATCAACGGTTGCCATCGCTTGCTGCATACACCGAACGGCACCTTCGCCGGAAGGTTGTACCATATCGTATCCGTCAGAAGTTGCCCCATAGCCAACCAGTTCTGCATAAATTTTAGCGCCACGGGCTTTGGCATGTTCAAGATCTTCAATAACTAAAACCCCACCACCGCCGGAAATAACAAAACCATCCCGCGTTTCATCATAAGGCCTGGAAGCCGTCTCTGGGCTATCGTTGTATTTTGAAGACAATGCGCCCATCGCATCAAATAATACTGACATGGTCCAGTGAACTTCTTCACCGCCACCGGCAAAAACAATATCCTGTTTTCCTAATTGAATCAGCTCCATCGCATGACCAATACAGTGCGCACTGGTTGCGCACGCTGATGTAATTGAATAATTAACACCTTTAATCTTAAAAGGCGTAGCCAAACACGCAGTATTGGTGCTCGACATGGAACGCGGAACCATATAGGGTCCAACTTTTTTTACCCCTTTTTCGCGCAAAATATCAGCTGCAGTAACAATATTTGAAGTTGAAGGGCCTCCAGAACCCATCACCAGCCCAGTTCTGATATTGGAAACTTCCGTCTCCTCCAAATTGGCATCTTCAATAGCTTGCTGCATCGCAATATAGTTAAAAGCAGCGCCATCGCCCATAAATCGTTTCACTTTACGGTCAATAAATTCAGCTGTATCAATTTTGATGGCACCATGGATATGACTGCGGAATCCTAACTCTGCATAATCTTCAGCAAAACTTATTCCGGATTTTCCTTCTCTGAGGGAATTGACAACTTCAGTACGATTATTACCAATGCTGGAAACGATTCCCAACCCAGTGACTACAATTCGTTTCATAATATTTCTTCTCTAAAAATCAGATGTCGAGGTAAATAATCCGACCCGCAAATCAGTTGCTTCATAAATTACTTTGCCATCAACAGACATTGTGGCATCGGCAATACCCATGACCAGTTTCCTTAATATCACCCGCTTCATATCAAGATGATAGACTACTTTTTTGGCAGTAGGCAAAACCTGACCACGAAATTTTACTTCACCGGCACCCAACGCCCGACCTTTTCCGGGACCACCCATCCAGCACAGAAAAAAACCGACCAATTGCCACATGGCATCCAGCCCCAAACAACCGGGCATAACCGGGTCGCCTTGAAAATGACACTCAAAAAACCACAAATCAGGATTAATATCCAATTCAGCAATAATTTCACCCTTGCCGTATTTGCCGCCCTCATCTGAAATATGTGTAATCCGATCCATCATCAACATATTGGGAAGAGGTAGTTGCGCATTTTCTGGGCCGTATAATTCACCTCTGCCCGATTGTAATAATTCTTCGCGCGTAAAACTATGCTGCTTCTGCATTGACTGTGTTCCTGAAAATAACCAAACAAACTCCGTATTATCTTACAGATAGCAAAAAAAATCAGCTCTAATTTCCCTGAAAAAATTCCAAACTGATAATTCCCTGATTTTTCATCAGGTATTCATTCCAATGTATTAAATCACCCAATGTCTTTCTAACAACATTGAATGATCAACATATTCAGATAAAATCTGATTGTGAACATATCACTGGTTTTTTAGCCAATGTTATATTCACACTGGTTTCAGCTGAAAAAATTGATTTAATTCTTGGAACCTACAGCCGCAGTAATTTCAGGGGGCTTGGCTATATGACTATAAACTGGTTTTTGTCTTATACAGAGCACCCATTTAATCCGTAATTTTATCTTGACACTTCATTAATTTGCTTTGTATTGCAATCAGAGCAAAGGCGAACCACACATGTCTGTAATGCATTCCCTCATGATTTAGTGCATCCACAACAATAAAACTCATCATTCCCAGTAATCCCGAAGCCCAAAGAAACTCTAGGTTGGTATTTGCTTCACCCAATTGTTTTACTATTAACAAAACTAAAGCCCCATATAGCATTAACAAACCAATAAACCCAAGTGGCCCTCTTTCAACAAGGTGTGAAATATAATCACTATGAAGTTCAGCTCTTTTACCCTCATTGTTAAATGGGCCTTGACCAATTTTTTTAAAGGCTCCCGGACCAATACCTAATGGGTGCTCGGTAATTGATTTATAACCAGCTGTCCATATTTCCATACGTGTATTTGCACTTCTTGGCATTCGGTCAAGAAAATTCTCAGCCTGCATTAACTTTGGGATAATTATTACAAATATACATAAAACCACCAATAATGCGGAGATCGTTAGTTGCAATTTTTTTATACCTTCCGCATACAACCAATAAAGAAAAAAGACAACAAAGCCACCCACAGTAAAACCAAGCAGAGCACTCATTGATTTCGTTTCTTGCATGCCAATAAAAATAATCACACCCAGCACAGCCCTCCAAAATGTTTTCAATGCAAAATACGGCTGAAAAACAAGAAAGAATAGAACACCTAAATATGATGCCGCCGCATCAGAGTTTCCAAAAGTTGCTCTGGCGCGTGTAAAATCTTCAACCTCAGATACTTTAGAAGTCCCAACCGAAAAGTGACCATAAGTATTTAACACTGCTAAAATTGCTTCAAAAACACCAACCATGATCCACAATGCGATCAGTAATTTCAGGTCATCGCGATGATCAATGAGATTGTATAAAAGCAAAAAAAACATAAACAAATATAAATCTTGTGCAATTGTAAACACGCTAGTTATTAAAGCCTGGGAATTAAAAAGGGCAATTAAACTACCCAAGAAAATAACCAAAAAAGGACCCAGCAAAGGAAAACCTAATGGGGTCTTTTTGATACAAAATAAAATGGCAAACAAAAAAACAAAAGCCAGATTAATAAAATCAACGAGTATTGTGTTTCCTGGTAACGAAGGATTAGCTAGTGGAAGCAGCACAGCCAGCAGGAAAAAATAAAGTTTTTTTGATAGTGTATAAAAATCAGATGCTTTAAGATTGCTATTAGTTAATTTTCTACCATTGTGGTCAGCAATTATTTTCATTTCACAAGCAAACTATTTAAGATTATCTCCAATCACGGCCGCAATATTTTGCGCATTAGTTTGCAAATCCCTTTCCTGGTCATTTTGTACTTTATAGAAAGACATTCTGCTAGAGTGCTCTATCATCTTTAGTAAAACATTCTTAATTTCGTCAAACAATAAATGCGCCTGGCCCAGCGTGTCTGTTTTTCCCTTTTCAAGCCGACTATCATGTCTTTTTCTTCCCGCCATTCTTAATTTAATTGTTTCCAGACCCGCTTCGGGAATCACCATTATTTCTGGCAATGGGGCGGCCAATAAAATAGGTTGCATAATTGTCAATGCCTCATCATTTCCACTTAGCATTACAGACCATAATGCTTGAAAAATTCCTTCGTCAATTAGATGAATACCATCGCGATTTTTGCTATTTCGTAACAATGAAGAAACAAATAACCAATTAAAAGTTACTTTAATTAAATCTTTAATCGTCCGTTGCCGAGTATTAAAAATGGCATTAATAGTAGTAAATGAATAGTTAGGGTAAAAAATAAGCTCTTTTAAAACATATAACAATTTAATAACCCCCCTTCTTATTCGCCCCATTTCATGCGCCAAAAAATAGGATTTTTGAGAAACCGGTAGATTATGTTCCAGCAGTATTTCTGAAACCCTATTGGACAATATTGATTTTCCAACCCCAGGCAGACCAAAAAACTCGACTATTAAAGATGTTTGTTTCACTGACAATGCTTCCCAAATTGCAGATTTAACTTTAAGTAAAACCACATCTAAGGGTTCTTCCGCATTAATCAAAACGACTTTAGTTTTACTTGGATATTTGAAACTCTTTATGGCAGTAACGCGTCTTTGATATTCTCCAATATCTGCATCTGCCTTACGTGCCAACGCTACTTCTGGAGTTACATCCAGTTTAATCACAATATCAGGTGGATTTTGTTCTGCCCACTGATAAGGGCTACTTTCCCAATCAGCTAATTTTCTCAAAAAACTAAAATGATATTTTTGTAAATAGCTTATTAAAGGACCGTCATTAAAGCCCATAATTTGATTTTGTGGGTATCGATCACATACAACAACCATTCCGCGGTTTTTGGCTTTTGTAGCTTTACGAATTTTGTTTCTTTTTTCATAGGCCAAAACCAAAGCCCAAGGAATTCGAGCAATTTTTCTCAGCACTGGATCATTTGAACCATCAGTCATTTTTTGGTCTTGACTCAAGTCCTTCACTGTTTCCCTATTTGACTTTAAACCGGGAAGATTACGGACTATTTTAGCTAATATATTAAGAGGTTTGCGTATTAGCGAACTCGAACCTTCGCCACTACCAAAATAAACAGGTACAACATCGATTTTCCACGAAAACCATTTAATTAGAGTCTTCATCTGAGTCGATTTCCCTGAACCATCGCAGCCCATCAAGGCAATCAATAGGCCTCCAGTTGCAGGAATTCTTCTCAATGGTGTTGCCGCATGAAGATAACGCTTGTTAATCACGCCCAAACCCCATAATAACTCGCGTATCCAACGACGTATTGTGGCTTCAAACGGATGATATGTTCTAAATAAATGTAAAGTTGAAGATTTCTTATGTAATGAACGTAATTGTTTTAGAGATGGCTCGCTCTTAACTATTTGTTGTA
This sequence comes from Methylomonas sp., assembly GCA_026989395.1. GTDB lineage: Bacteria > Pseudomonadota > Gammaproteobacteria > Methylococcales > Methylomonadaceae > JALSJK01. The sequence goes on along the minus strand of JALSJK010000015.1, from coordinate 620 downwards.
GCTTTAGTCCTTCGTCATCACCTAATAGTTGGCTGGCAATTCCAAAAATCTGATCAAGATTAATACGCTCTTTTAACCAAAAAAACTCCCTGGCAAAGTCTCCACGAAAATATTTTTTCCCCAACCTATCCAACAAGTAATCTCTTGAACGAATTTTTAAAGCAGCACGCACAATCAAAAGAATCATTTCAACATTTGGGTCAACCACATAAATCTGATTTTTTTGATCATAAATCCTAGTATTCAGAACCAGATCTTCCCATGGCAAATGCGTGCCCTTTAAATGTGCCACACCTGCAACAAGTTGGTAATGAAGATGCAAATGAATCAATTTCCCAGTTTTTCCATCCATCGCTAAATAGTCATCAACACCTGGATAACCATTATTCGGCGTCGCACAAAATCGTTTGAAACCTGATTCAGCCAATACCTTTTGCAATTGTAAATAACACTTTTTGTCAACCAGAACATCCAGGTCTGTAAGACCTAACATGCAGGGCAAACGCATTAAAATATATTAATTAAAAGTAAGTTATGAGATATTTCTAATTTTAAATATAAGGAATGCCTCATGAGTGAAAGTATAATTGAATGTTTTTCAAACATAAAAGACCCGCGCA
>JALSJK010000014.1 GCA_026989395.1 Methylomonas sp. | reverse complement strand
AACTTCTATCGTCAACTCGTTTCCGGTGCGTGCAATGAGGTGTGCCATCAATGAAATAACCTTCGTAATCTATTTTCAGTAGGTTATAACATATATCTATAAATAACATCAAGTTAAGGTCCCACCCTTTGATTCAATGCATAAATGCAATTAATTTTGAATTTGGGCTATCTGAAATGTAATTGGAACCGAAACATTTTTACTGCAAAAAGTTACTTCTGTAGAAATTTGGTCTATTGAAGGGGCGGTCATATAGATGTAATAGTAAAAAAATGTTTGTTGCATCCAATATTGATTGTTTTTCGTATCTGTTAATGAAAATTTCTCATTCATTATCATTAGCAGGAGAAAACAATGATTAACATACATTCTTTAACAACCGCTATCGGATTGGTAATAACCCTCAACAGCGGTGCATTCGCAGCCAATCATCGAGAAGCGCCGATTACCGCACTAGATGAAAAAGCTGATATTACTGATGTCTATGCTTTTCGTAGCTATGACGCCACGGATAAAGTCACATTAATTATGAATGTGGATCCTTTGCTGGAACCTTCCAATGGGCCAACACGGTTCCCATTTGACCCGGAAATTGAATATCGTATCAACATTGATAACAACCATGATGCCAAAGCCGATATTAGTTTTAATTTTCGATTTAAAACGGATTTTCGTCTTCCTGGGGTCTTTGTTGGTCTGGTAGGAGCAGGTGCGGGGTTAGTGGCGCCGGAGAATTCTCCTTTACCGGTACTGCCAGGGACGCCGATTGTTCCGCCAGCAATAACTGCTTTAGATGGCCCAGGGTCAGAAGGGTTAAATCTTAGTCAGCGCTACAGCGTGACGATGGTGAAATATCATAAAGGAAGATTTAGGCATCATAAGAAATTGTCCAAAGGTCTTAAGCTCTTTGCTGTACCCAGCAATGCGGGCCCAAGAACTATGCCAGATTACCAGGAACTAGTTGAGCAAGGTATCTTTAAGCTGGATAAAGGCATCAAAGTTTTTGCAGGAACGGTTGATGATCCTTTTTATATTGACTTAGGAGCTGTTTTTGACTCGTTTAACTTAAGAAAAGACGCTTTCGAAACCGGGATCCCGGGTGTGTTAAGTGATGTTCAGGATGGCAATGACAAACAAAATTTTGCCTCGGATGACATTGCAGGCTTTAATGTCAACAGTATTGCGATTGAGGTTCCTATTTCAATGATCACACAGGATGGCAAAATTCATGATGCTAATGAACCTGAAGCAACAATTGGAGTTTGGGGAACTACTTTAAGATCGAAGGTAAAAATATATTCCAGAAAACCAGGGCATGAAGCTTATACATCTCGCCGAAAAGTACAAATTCAAAGAATGGGCAATCCATTAATTAATGAATTATTGATTGGTATTTCTTCCAAGGACAAATTCAGTAGGAGTAAACCTAATAAAGATGCACAATTTGCCAATTTTTTTCTTGACCCCGTATTGCCTCGTGTTCTGAATGCTTTGTATGACACTATTAGTGCTGGTGTTTTACCCATTCCTGATGCCCCCAGAAATGATTTGTTGCCTCTAGTGCAGTATTTGCCGCCTATTGCAGCAGAAGGTACTCCATCTGGTCCCGTCGCTGATTTGTTGCGATTAAATACCGGAGTTCCAGCAACAGCTAAGGCAAAACGTAGTCGCTTAGGATTATTAGGAGGTGATCCGGCTGGGTTTCCTAATGGTAGGCGGGTATTTGATGATGTCGTGGATATTACTACGCGGGTAGCTATTGGCGTTTTGGCTGGAGATGGATTCAATGGTTTTCCTCATAATCGTGTGGGAGATGGCGTCAATAAAAATGATGTTCCTTATCGGGAAACCTTTCCTTATGTTGGTTTAGCCCATTCGGGTGTTGAAAGTCGGCATATTGATACTGGAGAGCCTGGTTGTGCAGGCGTTTGTCCGTAACCGCCAATAAAACTTTGGGTAGCTTGTAGTGCTGTTTTCAAGCTATCCGAAGTAACCATTAGAAATGGAGGGAGTTATGACTATTTTCCGGATTATTATAATAGGATTGCTTGGTGCGATGATGGGTGTTTTGCATGCTAAACCATTCATTCCCAGTCAAGATGATCAGGTGCTTGAGAAATTGCCGCTTAAGCTTTTTCAATCTACAACTTCCAAAAAAATACAATCACTCAGGAGACAGCTTAAAACTAATCCTAACGACTGGCCATCAGTCAGCCAGTTAGCCCAGTACTATATCGAACTCTCGAAAACCTTTGCTGATCCGCGTTATATGGGGTACGCGCAGACAATTCTTAATCCATGGCTAGAAAATTCCAAGCCACTCGCTCAAGCTTTGGTTTTGAGAGCTGTTATTCGGCAAAATGCTCATGATTTTTCTGGAGCAATGATGGATTTGGATCAAGTTCTTGGTGTCCAGTCAAACCATGTTCAGGCAAATTTAATCAAAGCTACCATAGCTAGTGTCCAAGGTGAGTATTCGTTATCCATACAGCATTGCCGGCGATTGATGCGTCGTTCATTGATATTGGCATTGGTTTGTCAAAGTACGCCGGCGAGTTTGAGCGGGAATGCTGAAATCAGTTATCAAATGCTGCATCAAATTATGCTAACTGAAACACGGCTGTCAAAACAGCAGCTAGTTTGGGCCTGGACATCATTTGCGGAAATAGCTTGGCGGCTTGGTTATTTTGAAGCTGCAAATCTGCATTTCCAAACAGCATTGCAAATGGAAGTCCAAGATTATTATCTGTTGAGAATGTATGCGGATTTTTTGTTGCAGCAGCGACGGCCGGTTGATGTCATCAGGCTGATTAGTGTAGATACACAAAATGATTCCTTGCTATTGCGCTTGGCATTAGCTGAAAAAATCACTCGTTCTAAGAAACTGTCAGATCATGTTTTTTTGTTGAATGAACGTTTCCTGTTGAATCGGCAAAGAGGTTCGGCATTTCATAAAGGAGATGAGGCAAGATTTCATCTGTATCTACTTAATCAGCCGCAAGAAGCGCTGAAATTATCCCAACAAAACTGGAGGGTTCAACGAGAACCGACTGATACTTATATTCTATTGAAATCTGCAATTGCAGCACACGATCTCAAAACCATAGCTGAAGTTAAACGCTGGCTGACCGTACATGGAACGGAGGATGTTTTGATTGAGGAAATTTTGGCTACTCAAGAGGGTAAAAACAATGAAATCTAAAACTATTTTAATTGTTTTAATGTTGTTGCCCACGATAGCTTGGTGTCATAAGGCCAGCGATAGTTTTCTGACTTTAACAGTGGAAAAAAATTATATTTTTGTTCGTTGGGATATTTCATTAAGAGACTTGGAATACGCGGTGGGTTTGGATGTTGATGATAATGGAGCAATAACCTGGAAAGAACTTCAGGAGCGCATTAATGATATTGAAACCTACGTATTTTCTCGATTGCAGGTAAAAAACAGGTCTGGTGAATGTTATCGAGAAATGCTGCCATTACAAGTTGATCATCACACCGATGGCGCCTATGCAGTGTTGAATTTTAATTTAGATTGCTCGTCGTTAATTGAGCAGGTAGATGTGAAATATCGGCTATTTTTTGACCTGGATCCTACTCATCGAGGACTTTTGCATATTAGAAATAACGACAATACTGAGTTTGTTGTCTTCAGTCCAGATTTACAGCAAATAAATTTTACATTTATGAAATCGAATCGTTGGCAGAGATTTCGCCAGTTTGTTACTGAAGGAGTTCGACACATATGGGCTGGCTATGATCACCTGTTATTTTTAATTTGTCTGTTATTGCCGTCAGTGGCCAGAAAAACATCAGTCGGGTGGGTGCAAAATGAAAACTTCATCAGTATTCTTTGGCAGGTGGGAAGAATTGTTACAGCTTTTACCGTTGCACATTCATTAACGCTGGCTCTGGCGGTTTTGCAATGGGTTAATTTACCCTCTCGGCTGGTTGAATCAGCCATTGCTTTTTCAGTTATTTTGGTGGCAATTAATAATATCCAGCCATTTTTTCGTGAGCAGGCCTGGTGCGTTGCATTTGCTTTTGGTTTGATACATGGCTTTGGGTTTGCTAGTGTTCTAGATAGCTTGAATTTAACAGCAGGCGCTTTAGGGGTATCGTTATTAGGTTTTAATTTAGGAGTTGAGCTTGGGCAATTGATTATTGTGTCGATTTTCTTGCCTCTTGCTTATTTTTTAAGAAGTTATTGGTTTTATCAGCGAATCCTTATGCAGGCCGGCTCATTTGTTATCATATTAATATCAACGATTTGGTTTTTACAAAGAGCATTTGACCTGAATTTTTATCAAATTTAGGAAATTCGATTAATTGTCTTTTAAAGAGGAACCAGGTATTGTCCAAATGGTTGAAGAAACAGAAAAAACTACGGAAAATCTACCGGGAACGCAGGATCAGCTCTTAGCGCATTGTGAACAGAATTCTGAATTATTAAATGAGGATTATTTGACATTGGAAGACTTGGCAAACTGTCTCGCTCAAGTACAGAAACAAAACGAAGAGGCTTTTAGTCAATTTTATGATCTGACGATCGCTCGAGTATATGGTTTGGCATTGAGAATAACGGGAAAAGCAGAAGAGGCAGAGGAAGTGGTTTCTGATGTTTATTTACAAGTTTGGGAACAAGCTGATCGATATCGGCCAGAAAAAGCTTCAATCATGGCTTGGCTATTGAATATTTGCCGTAGTCGTGCGATTGATCGATTGCGGAAGCTAAAGCAATCTGCTGTGGAATTTTCGGATGCCGGAGGTTTTGAAATCGTTTCGTTAGTGGCAACACCAGAATATTTTTTGGCTAACACTCAGCGTTTTTCAATAATCCATCAGGCATTACAGAAGTTATCTTCAGTGCAAAGACAATTGTTATCACTCGCGTTTTTTCGAGGAATGACTTATCAAGAAATTGCTGATTTTATTGAAATGCCGTTGGGTACTGTTAAAAGCCACATTCGCCGGAGTTTAATTGAATTGAAAATGGAGCCCGAATTGCGTAATTATTTTGCTTCAAATGATGGGGAAGATCATGACTGAAAGAGATAAAAAGATGATTGATATAATCCCCGAAGAAATTTCCAATGCCATGATAGAAGCAATTGAACCGATTGCGCCTCCCTCGGCGATCTCTTCTGAGCTAAAAGCGCGGGTAATGGCTCGAATTCGTGGAAAAAAATCATTTGATTTGATAACTATCAAAGCAGAGGAGGGTGAATGGATTACCCTGATGCCTGGTGTAGAAAAAAAGATTCTTAATGAAAGTGCTGATGGCAAGATTCAGTCATACTTATTGAAAATGGCACCAGGGTCAACTTTCCCACCCCATGAGCATGTGGCAGATGAGGAATGTTTGATGTTGGAAGGTGAAGCGATGTTTGGCGATTTATGTTTAAGAGCCGGCGATTATCATGTGGCTAAGAAAGGCTCCAAACATGGATTGGTTTCAACAGAAAAGGGGGCGGTAGCTTTCATTCGAGCTTGCAATCCTGTATTTTGACCGCCATTTTTTGCTTATTTTAACCAGAATCTATGATGAATCAATACCTCGTGACATTTTCCGTAGTGAAGTCACAGATTTAGGTTGTAAGTATGGAATAGCACCATAGTACAATTTCCTTGTAAAATAGATCAGCTAAAATAGCTTTCGATACTTCAAATGTATCGTTATTCATAGTGTGTTTTTTCCTGTTTTAAGGCCTCATTTGTTGAGGCCTTTTTTTGTACTTAAAAAATTAATATTTGTAAATATTTTAGCTATTGACTTTGAACAGGTCGTTAAAGAAAAATTGCATGTTGCTTTTGTCAATAGATTGAATTTGTGGTATAAAGACAAGTTCATTTTTATACTAATACTCACACTTGTCGTCACGTTTGGTAGGGTGCTAACTTAAAAAATAATTTAAGTGGTTTCCAAGCGGGGTAGGTGGAGGCGTAACCCAAGCGGAATGATTTTTAAAGAAAGTT
>JALSJK010000013.1 GCA_026989395.1 Methylomonas sp. | reverse complement strand
CCAGCCGGTTAAGACGTATGCCATTGGCTTTGGTGGTGACAGTGGCGGTTCCTATTATAATGAACTTCCTTATGCAAAACAGGTTTCCGAATTATTCAAAACGGATCATAAAGAAATTATTGTCAAGCCTGATGTGGTGAAATTGTTACCAAAATTACTTTGGCATATGGATGAGCCGATGGCAGATACTGCCTTTATTACTACTTTCTTGGTTGCTGAATTTGCCAGACAAGATTCTACGGTTATTTTATCGGGAGTAGGAGGAGATGAATTATTTGGCGGCTATCGTCGGTATTTGGGGGAATTTTATGTGCAGAAATATCAGCTAATTCCTTCGATAATTAGGGAGAATCTGATTGCACCGATTGCCAGACATTTGCCCAGTGACCGACATTCACAGTTACTTAATTTATCGCGTTTGGCAAAAGGATTTATTTTATCTGCTGAAAAGCCTTTCGCTGAACGATACAAGAACTATGTTGAGGTTTTTAGTCCTGAACAAATTGAACTATTAAGAAAAAATAGCGTTTCAGAGTCTTATGATGCGATTGCTGACGCATTTTCGAATACAGCCTCTGAAGATCCAATAAATCGTCTTTTCCAGGTTGATAGTTTGACTCAGTTACCTGACGATTTGCTGATGTTGACTGATAAGATGACTATGGCAACCTCGTTAGAATGTCGGGTGCCATTGTTAGATCAGGATTTGGTCGAACTGGCCGCTTCAATGCCGGGCAATATGAAAATTAAAGGGCGAGAATTAAAATATATCCTTAAGGAATGCCTACATGATGTCTTGCCAAAAGATATCTTGTATCGAAAAAAACGTGGCTTCGGTGCGCCGATGGGTTCCTGGCTTAAGAACGAGTTGGCGCCATTGTTGAAACAAGTGCTTTCACAAAAAACAATTGAGCAAAGAGGGTTGTTCAATTGGGATGTTGTTCAAAATACTATTGCTCTGCATGAATCAAACAAAGAAGATCATACAGATCACCTTCAGGCTCTGATGAATCTTGAAATATGGAGTCGTTTATATTTGGATGAGGTATCACCCGAAGATTTGACTGAAGAATTTGGCGAATTAACCCAGTGAAAATTTTATACGTTTGTCATCGTTTTCCTTTCCCACCTAAAAGAGGCGGGAAAATTCGACCATTTAATATGATTAACCATTTTAATGAGCAGCATGAAGTCACTGTAGCTTCTCTTGCCCGTTCAGATGAGGAAGCTAAGGATGGAGAAGGGTTAGCTGCTCATTGCAAACGATTTATCATGGCTCAGGTTAGAGAACCTTGGCAGACTCTTCGCATGATATTACGATTGCCCACATTGACCCCGTCATCCATGGGTTATTTTTATTCGCCTTATTTAAAAAATGAAATTGATGCACTGCTCAAAAATGAAAAATTTGATTTAATATTTGTCCATTGTTCATCGGTAGCCCAATATGTTGCCCATGTTAAAGGAATTCCAAAGATTTTGGATTTTGGCGATATGGATTCTCAAAAGTGGTTGATTTATGCAAAGATGCGTTCATTTCCTCTCAATATAGGCTATTGGCTTGAAGGGAATAAGTTATTAAAGGAAGAAAAAAAGCTGGCTAAACAATTCGATCTATGCACCTGCACCACCAAGGCAGAATTAGACACATTAAATAGTTACCAGACTGAAGTAGAGACAGACTGGTTTCCAAATGGTGTGGATCATCAATTTTTTGCTCCCGATGGGGGAGCATACGACCCTGATACCATCAGTTTTATAGGTCGCATGGATTATTATCCGAATCAGCAATGCATGATTTATTTCTGTCAGGATATTTTGCCCTTACTTCAAAAAAGAAAAGCTTCAACTAAACTAGTTATCATCGGAGCTAATCCGTCAGAAGAAATTAAAAAATTGGCAGATTTACCGGGTGTCACTGTAACCGGTACAGTTGATGATGTTCGTCCGTTTGTTCGACGATCTGCATTAATGATTGCGCCGCTCGAAATTGCACGTGGTACTCAAAACAAAATTCTTGAAGCTATGGCAATGGGTGTGCCTGTTGTCTGTAGCAAATTAGCTGCTGGAGGCATTGATGCTGTTCCTGGTGAGCATTTTCTTGAAGCAGATAATGTAGATGAATATGTTGATGCAATAATAACGATTCTTGAAAATTCGAAAACCCGTGAACGCTTTTCAAAAGCAGGGCGTGAAAGAATGTTACAAAATCATTATTGGCCAAATTCAATGGCACGGCTCGATCAAATTGTTGAAAGGTGCTTAACTCATTTTAAGAAATAATTAGAAAGGATAAAGCAAGTGAAAATCAGTATTTTTGGCTTAGGCTATGTTGGTGCGGTTTCTCTCGGATGTTTGGCGCGTGATGGGCACGATGTCACCGGTGTTGATATAGACCAGGTAAAATTGGATTTAATCGCCAGTGGCAAAACTCCGATTATTGAAGAGGGGATGGCTGATTTAATGGCGAATGTTGCAAGTTCGGGGCGGGTGACGGTCACCCAAGATGTCGAAGAAGCAATACAAAACACTGAAATTTCCTTTATCTGTGTTGGAACTCCTTCTGCATCTAATGGAAGTCAGGATCAATCAGCTTTGTTAAGACTTTCTGAACAACTTGGCGAAGCGATTGCAAAAAAACAGGGTTATCATGTTTTTGTATTGCGTTCCACTGTTACGCCTGGTACGTTGGAAGATATTATGCGTCCGATTATTGAAAAAACTTCGGGTAAAAAAGATGGCGTCGATTTCGATTTATGCTTTCAACCTGAATTTTTGCGGGAAGGCACTTCCATAAAAGATTACGATAATCCTCCTTTCACAGTGATTGGAACCCATTCAAAACAAGCTAAGGAGAAATTAAAATCATTGTTTGGTCATTTGCCCTGTGAATTTACTGTCTGCAGTATCAAGACAGCAGAAATGCTAAAGTTCTGCTGCAATGATTTTCATGCCTTGAAAATAACTTTTGCCAATGAAGTCGCACGGCTTTCTCAGTCCCTTGGGGTTGATCCGCATGAAGTGATGGAGCTGATTTGTAAAGATACACATTTGAATATTTCTCCCGCTTATCTCAAACCAGGATTTTCATTTGGTGGTTCCTGTTTGCCAAAAGATTTACGTGCCACTGTACACATGGCAAAAATGAGAGATGTAGAAATACCCATGCTTGCTGGTGTATTGCAATCCAATAAAATTCATACTGATCATGCAATTAATGAAGTGCTTGCTACAGGAAAGAAAAAAATTGGCATGATAGGATTGAGCTTTAAAAGTGGTACTGATGATCTCAGGGAAAGTCCAATGGTAACCATAACTGAGCAATTTATTGGTAAGGGGTTGGATTTATCAATATATGATCCTGAAGTGAATTTGTCTCGGTTATTGGGCGCAAATAAAAAATACATTAATGAAAGTATTCCTCATATTGGCGAGTTGATGGTGGATGATTGTGAAGTTATGATCAAAAACAGCGAAGTTATTATTGTAGGATTAAATGACAAAGAGCTAATTGAAGTCATCAAAAAAATGGTTCGTCCGGATCAAATTGTTTTTGATCTGGTCAATTTTCCAGATCATGTCAAACTTGATTGTGATTATCGTGGTGTTTGTTGGTGAAAATTAGACTCTTAGGGATAGCTGTCAATGTATTATTACTAATCAGTTTAGCATTTTGGCTGTTAACATTGGCGACACCGTCAACGGAAGCGGCAAAATTAAGAAATGCACTTATAGCAGAAGTAGGGAAAAAAACTGATTTTGATTGGTTGCCCGGACATGCGCCAGATTTATATAAACAAGAAAAATTAGAACCGCCTGATTTTTTTAAAAAAATTCATCTACAAATTTTCGGTAATAATACCGAAAACATAAATGAATATAATAAAACTTTAAAAATTGCAAAACATTTGCTTCAAATCGAAAAAGGGAAAGGTGGTGGCATCCTATCTGATACTGTTACTGCTTACGATGGAATCACAAAACAAGGGGCGGGTTACTGCGCCGATTTCACCCAGGTTGTGAATGCTTTGGCTAAAACTGAAAATATACCTGTGCGTGAATGGGGCATGGCTTTTGATGGCTTTGGAGGTTGGGGTCATGCATTCAACGAAATTTATGATTCACAGTTAAAAAAATGGATTTTTTTTGATGTCTTCAATAGTTTTTATGTGCGCAGCAGGAGCAGTGGAGAATTATTATCTGTTCTAGAGTTTAGGGACCGATTGTTACATAAACCAGAAGATATTGACATTATTCCCATTGTTAAGAGTCGGTTTGGCTTTAAAGATCGAGATCATCTTCTAGAATATTTTGACAGAGGGAAAAATCAGTTTTATCTTTGGTGGGGTAATAATATCTTTTCTTATGAGAATCATCCTGTTGTTGAATTAACAGGAATAATTTCGCGTTCTTTGGAGCAGCTATCTGCAATTGCCGTTGGTATTCACCCGACAATAAAAATAATTAAAACAAAAGAAAATGAAATCATGGTAGAAGATTTAATGGATCTTAAAACGACTTTATATTTTATAGCATTTTCCGCCTTTTTTTTAGGAATGCTTTTGATTTTCCAGATTTGGAATTTATGGCGTTTTCATCAAAATTCAAAGGCGACATAAATGCGGATTTTACATGTTTTTGATCACTCAATACCATTACATAGTGGCTATACATTCAGGAGTCTAGCAATACTAAAGGGACAACGAGAGCTGGGATATCAAACTATACATCTGACATCACCAAAACATTTTGCTTATCAGGGTAATGATCTTGAAGAACTGGTTGATGGGTTCCATTTTTACAGAACAAAGGCAGAAAATGGGTTAATTGATAAATTGCCAGTAATTAATCAATTGGGTGTTATCAAAGCGACAAAAAGAAGAATAGATACAATTTTAGATAATGAAAAAGTTGATGTTATTCAAGCCCATTCACCTTGCTTAAACGGGTTGGCTGCGTTGTGGTCGGCAAAAAAGCATAATATTCCCGTTATTTATGAAATGCGTGCATCTTGGGAAGATGCAGCAGTAAATCATGGTACTTGTCAAGAAGGAGATCTACGTTATAAGCTCAGTAGAACGTTGGAAACATTCGTACTAAAAAGAGCAAATGCGATAACAACGATTTGCCAAGGACTGAAAAATGATATAAAAGCAAGGGGGATTGATGAAAAAAAGATTACTGTTATTCCTAATGCGGTAGACATAAATAATTTTTCTTGTGGTGGGACTCCAGATGAAACATTGCAGAAACAATTTGGGATTTCAGGTAGCAGTATACTTGGATTTATAGGTTCATTTTATGAATATGAAGGTTTAGCCCTATTGATCGAAGCCCTGCCCGGTATCTTGAAGTCTTACCCAGCAATTAAATTATTGCTTATAGGAGGCGGTTTCCAGGAAAATATTTTAAAAAGGCAAGTGCAAGATCTTGATTTATCGAAAAATGTAATTTTTGTAGGAAGAGTACCTCATGAAGAAATCAATAAGTATTATGATTTAGTCGATATTTTTGTTTATCCGCGGTTGTCGATACGCTTGACAGAGATAGTTACACCTTTAAAACCATTGGAAGCAATGGCACAAGGTAAGCTTATCATTGCATCAGATATTGGTGGGCATCGGGAAATGATAAATAATGGGAAGAATGGATTGTTATTCGAAGCAGGTAACAAAAAAGATTTAATTGAAAAAGTGTTGCAAATGATGACAGAACAAAACAAATGGCAAAAAATTAAGGCTAATGCCAGGAAATATGTTGAGAAACAGCGAAACTGGAAGAATAGTATTCGTAGCTATCAAAATGTATTTAATAATGAGCTTTAATATTGGTGTTATATTCTTTTGTGGTTATTTATAACGGTATGCCCATGAATTAAATCCTTTGGTAAGAAAAATGAATACATTGTCAATTGGGTCATAAGCAATAGCATGGAACTCCATACTACCAGGTTCCCCCCCCGATACTGTTTGATGTGTCCAAGTATTGGTTTTGGGGTTAAAAATATAGAATTTATTGTTATAAACTGCTCCCCCGATAACTTCATTGATACCATCGTACGCATAGCCAGGTTCAGGATGTGAGGGGTACGCCCCATTTATATTTAATTTTTTCACAGTTGATAGTGCAATATTGTCCCGATCCAAATTTACTTCCCAAACACTTTTTGAGTTGCGGTTGAAATAATACATTTTATCCTTTGGGGGATAATATACAAGTTCATTTGCATAGCCCAAATCTTCAGGAATCTTACCAGAACTAAAGTCTAATAGACGCTTTTTTATATGACTAAATGGGTTGTATGAATAAAGACCATAGCGTCCTAAAAGAATAACCATACCGCTAATCGGATCATATTCTGTAGCTGTATATTCATTTTGACTATAGTAAGGTTGGCTATCAGTTTCAGCTGTTTTGCTGAATTTCCATATTTTTTTTATTAAGTCGTAATGAGCGATTTTAGGGTTGCTTTGAAGTTTTGATACCCATGTTTTACTATTTGGAGGGCATGACAGCGAATAGCCGTTCGGCCCTGCTAACAATATTAATTCTGATAGTCCTGTTGCAACTGCAAGTTGATCATAAGTATGTCTTGAAATAGGTCTTGGATAAGGGCCAAATGGGCCTTTATCCCAAGAGGCATTATCAAGATAATTTCCCTTGTTCATAAATTTCAGCGTACAAGGGGTTGGGATATAATCTTCTTTCCAACTAAGAGAATTAAAATCAAAAATAAATATTGAATCAGTGAATGTTGTCGAATGTCCTCCACCAAACATTAATATTTGGTGATGATTCTGATCATAAACCATCCCACTATAGTCAGTTACTTTCTTACAATTTTCATTATCACCTTCAGGGTTTGTGCAGTTGAACGTTCTCAAGTCGATTACAGTATTTTCGGGAATTTTATTTAGCCGGGAATTTTTTTTAAATTTAGTTGTAGATTTAATGGATGAGAACGTAGATTTTGCTAAATGATCGGAATCATTTGAATGCGGTTCTTGTGAAGATGAATGAATTCTGATTTCAGTATTCACATTATTTTTTTTTAAAGTACCAATATAGGATTTGGAAATAACAACATTGTCAATATCAGCATGAATGGGGCTAGTTGGGAATCCAGTTCCTCCGTGATAAACAAGTAACCAAGCATCTTCAATTTTTATTTTTTCAAGATTGCGGAAACGTATGTTTTTTCGTTCATAAACAAGCTTTCCATTATGAAAACCACGCAGAATACCATCATTGTTACCAGGAGTATTTAGTCTCACATATTGTTCAAGTTCGCACCATTCTCCTAATGAGCAAAAAGCTTGCCATTTTTCACCATCCCCGTAGTAGCCTTGTTGATCTAAATGGTACAGATAAGTACCGATGGGTATCATATCCTTATATGGACCAGTTTTAATTGGGATGCCAAAGCTCATTCTTGCTGACCATCCGTTACATGTTTCGCTTGGCTTCCTACTGCCCCAACCACAAGTATTATATGTGCCTGCCAAGCCAGGTAGTTTTCCTCCTTGTGTAGAAAAAACAAAATCTTTGTGAAATCTGAGCGAATATCTAAAATACATTTCAGAAGGTTCAAATCCCAAGTTTTTTTTGAAAAAAAATCTTCGGTTTACAGTGGAGTGATTTTTTTTTGGGAAAATTTCTCCAGTCAAATACCCATTTACCAAATGGCCGGGACTCAGTTTATCTTGTAAAAACCATTCTGATTTGATTTTCTCATCTCTAAATGTATCAACAAATACAACATCAGGATGAGATTTTAATTCCGTAAATGAAGTTTTGGAACTTGCTATTCCTGAAATAACCTTAGAACTATTTTGACTATAATCTAAATTAAAAATTTGAATTAGTCCTCTGCCATAAATTTTGATTGGCCAAAGCTCTAAAACTGCTTTTCTTATATTTTGGTTAGGTAGTTTAAATTGTAAAAAACTTGTTTCATCGCTTGAAGAAATTGCAAGCATATCAGAGTTAATATTTTTATGAGTAGAGATGGCTATGGTACTGTCTAATCTAGGTTTAAGAGTGATTGGTTTGCTATTATCTTCAAACTCTAGTAGTAACAGAGGAGGGTACTTACCTTCCCGAGAGGAAATTTTTATTGGTATCGTTGATTTTAAAACTATCAGTTGGTTAGATTTCTCCTGTTGTTCTTTTATTAAGTTTGTCACATCTAATAATATTTTAGTAGAGCGTTCGTTGGCATCAATATTGGCAGATGCCCAAGCAGTTTTCCCTTGTGGAGTTCCTTCTGCATCAACCCAATCACCAAGGCCATTTTTCCATTTCAATCCCTGGTACACATTTAAATAATCTCTGGTTATCGATGTTTCATCAAATAGAGGTGGTAATAAATTTGCTGTCCCGGAGGTAGCAAATTTTTTTTCAGGCATTAATGGCTGTTTTTCAGTTTGTGTTTCTGACTGGCTGTTGTTACATGCACTTAGAAACAAAATAGCCACCAGAAAAAGATAAGCAATAACTGTTTTTTTCATCTGAAATATTAACATTTAAAGGGCGTGTTATTAATCTTTATGAGTCTGTATTAAAAAAAATGGTTATTGTCATGCCTTTTGACACAAATTGTATCCTTCTAAAGGATTATAATCTCATTATTATTATGTTTATTAAGACAATCTTTTCTCAATAGATAAAAAATCTGTTTTACCGTTCGCCAAACAAGGTAGTGTTTCCAATTGTATCAATTTGCAAGGATGCATATAGGCTGGAAGTTGTTTTCGTAAAAACTGGTTAACTTCATACAATGTTGTTTCATTTTTCAATACCATTGCTGCGGCAGGGCGTTGTCCGATAGTTGGGTCTTTGACAGCAATGACGACACATTGTTCCACTCCTGTGTGGCTGTTGATAATTTTTTCAATTTCTGCTGGTTCAACCCTATGGCCTGAGCATTTCATCATTCTGTCGAGTCTTCCGTGATAACAGAATTCGTCATCGGTGTTCACTGAGACTTTATCACCCGTGCAATAAAATTCTTCAGGGTTTTGAAATATCGATATCTTGCCTTGCTGCCAATATCCCGAGAAATTTGTTTTGCTTTTTACTAATAATTCGTGTGTCTCAGGGTCAATTTTCAGTTCTGCATGGCAAGCAGGTTTTCCAATGGGAATAGGTTGATCAGGATGTAGTTGTGATCTATCCACTGGCCAAAAACAACAGACATTGGTTTCAGTTGGCCCGTAAAGATTATAGAAATCTACGTCTGGCAGTAATTGAGCCAGTTTAATGAGTTGCGGGGTAGGAAACACTTCTCCAGCGAACAAAATGGTTCTCAGGCAGGATAATGTGGTTTTTTCCAGATTGCCTTTTAATGCAATAAAACTCAGAATTGAGGGCACGGTATACCAAACGCTGATTTCATGTTCTTTAAGCCAGGCAGTTAGTCTACTGGGAGATAAAGTCAGTTTTTGCGGTATAAAATGCACTGTAGCACCTTGATTGAGGCTGGTAAAAAGATCGAAGGTGGAAAGGTCAAAGAAAAATGGCGCCAAACTGGCGATTTTATCTTCTTTACAAATTTGAAATGCATCAGCAGCCCATTGGCAAAACTGTGAAATAGCGCGGTGGCTCAATGCTACACCTTTTGGTTTTCCGGTTGTACCTGAAGTGTAAAGGATCGCTGCCAGGGTTTCTGAGTCAATAGTTTTAACTGTCTGGGAAATGTTCGCATTTATAGGCAAGTCGTTAAAATCAAGCCATTGTTGTTTGTTGTCCAGCCAATCAGGCTTGGCACCATAACCAATTACAAAACAGACATCAGCATCCTTGATAATAAAATTAAGACGTGTTTCAGGGTTATTGGTGTCTAGTGGTACATAACAAAAACCGCCATGCAGGCAGGCGAGAATGACTGTTGCCGCATCAATGCCTCTGTCCATGAGAACGGCGATACGATGATGAGGAGGTGCTTGATGGGTTAAAAATTCGGAAATAGCGGATGTTTTACTTGCCAGCTCGGAATAGCTGATATTGCGCTGTTCTTGAGAGAAAGCAATCTGATCGGGCTGAACGATACTTTGATTGAAAAAGTTTGTAGCCAGATTAGTCATTCGTTAAAAAATAGGCTTTGGTGTTAGGGTGAACTTCAGGATGATCCAATAACTGCTGAATGGATAGCCAAATAATTTCCGAATGTTGGTTATCCATGGTAATTTCAGGCGTATTTTCCAAAAAAAATCGATAGCCCAAAACCACATAATGGGTATTTATGCCAGGCTTGTTTAAGTAATTATCCTCATAAATATGATTATATGCTCCTAACAAACGGCCATTTTTTTGGTTTAAATTAAGTCCTAGTTCCGAATGGGAAACTCTTGCAATAGCCTGGTTGATGGTTTCATTTTTCTGAATACAGCCGCCTGGTACAAACAAAAATCCCTGAGCAGGTCGGTTCAGACGCTTTCCTAACAAGATTTCATGTTTCATGTTTTGAACGATGAGATCAACAGAAACTAAGGGTGTTGCATCAATAATCTCAATAAATTCCATTGTGATATTACTCTGTTAAAAGCTCTTCCAGATAAAAACTATGAAGTTGCTCAATCCATTGATGGTTAAAAAGAGGTTCAATAAAATTATATGTTAAAGATAATTGCCCTTGAAATTGACAGCTTAGCAAACCCAGGGCGGGAGGAGTGGAAATCTGACATAAATGAAATAACCCCTTAATTTCAGCTCCAAAAAAATGTTGAGATTCGAAATTCATCGGGCCAATATCAGAAAACCAGAATGAAGTTCGCTCGGTGCCTGTTTTATAGGATTGCCGCAGGGTTTTTCCATATTTTTCCAGAGACAACCAGCTGCCTGCCCACATTAAAGGTAAAAATGCGTAATCCATTTTTTCCCGAATTACCTTGGCATTTTGTTGTTTCAGGTGTTGAAATAGTATGGATCTATTTTGTACTTGTTCACGAGTCGCCTGGCTAAAAAGTGCGCAGACATGATTGCCAAGCACTGGCGTTAACACTTTGCTTTTACGCAAATTGAAGGCATAAGGCACACAATAAGCTTCGCCTGGAAAATCAGAATTGATTTTTTCTAAAGCACGCATCATACAGCCTAAAAAATAAAGGCTTGCCCCAGTTAAACCTACTTGTTTTCTTGCAATTTTATTGATTTTCTCGGTTTTTTGTTTTGATATTCTGAAGATTGCGTAACTTAATTTCTCTGGCTGTTGTTGTAATTGCTGCTGATCTAGAGGAACAATGCTTTGGTATTGGTCAATGGATTCAATATGGCGTTTTGCCTTGAGAAACAAACCAATTTTTTGCCACCATTTATATTTATCCAGTTGTTGATTGACTAGTGGTTTTCCGAATGGTGCTGCAAACTTCTCGAGTTGTTTGGGGTTGTCGGTCATTAAAAATTTCAGAATTAATTCGGCGCCTCGGGCATCGCAAAAGGGATGAATCCAGCGAAGCAAAAAAATCGACTTGTTTGAACCTGTTAACAAATGAAATTCAACAGGGGATTGTTGTTCTCGAGACTCTTTAGTATTCAGAATTTTTTCTATGGTTTGTTGAAAAAACCTAGTTTCATTCTTTTCTGAAGAGCAAGAGTGCTGAAAAAATAGTTGTCGCGTATTTTCTTGCTGGCACCAGTAAAAAAGTTTGCCTCGCTGTTGTAAGCTGGATTGAGTAACCGGAAAAAATTTAATAAACGTATTTATCTGTGTTTCAAGAGCTTCAATATTCGGTGTATTGGAAAGCTCTAATGCAAATCCACATAAGCTTCCTGGCATATTTTCCTGACGAATTTCTTCATCCATCGCCAAAGTAAAAGTGTCGGCAGGATTTAGAGGTTGTAAAATACCTTCCTTGTTGCTAACCATTAGTTTTTATGTTTTTTGATCCAGGATTCAAGTGCGTTGAATGAGCCGATATTTTCAGGTTCAATTTCTGTATCTGGCAATGTAACCCCAAATTCATCTTCAATAAACATGATCAAGCGCATGATGCCCATGCTATCCAGGCCTGCTTCTAATAAGTCATCCTGATCGCCAAACTGACCGGGTGATTCAACAAAAATTAGTTCTTGAAAAATAAATTCCCGTAATTTCGGGATGGCTGAAAAATCCTGCATGATTGATTCTATTGCGCGTCAATGGTTAAAGGGGCGATACTATAGCTTGAGCTTGAGAATTAGTCTATTTCCCATTAAAGATAACATAATGAATGAACAACGTTTGATCGATATAGAAACAAAATTGGCTTACCAGGAAGATACTGTGCAGCAACTAAATGATGTGGTCTTTGCTCAGCAAAAAAAGATCGACCAACTGGAGCTGCTTTGCCAGCATTTGCTCGATCGGCTAAAGGATCTTTCTGAGCAACAGTCTGACAATGTTACATTCATTGAAAAACCGCCTCATTATTAAGCAATGGCAAAAATTGGTATTCAAACCTGGGGGTCAAATGGCGATGTCAGGCCGCTTTTAGCCCTTGCGGATGGTTTGCAGCAAGCTGGGCACCAAGTAACGATGGTGGTCAGTAGCATAGATAACCGGGATTACTCGGAAATTTGCCGTCATTTGAATATTAAATATCGGCATATTCCAAAACAGATAGATTTTGATATGTCAGCTTTTGCTGAGCAAACTTATCGAATGAATACCATTCAGTGGCTGATAGCGCTTTTGGAAGCAGCATTTTTTCCACATGAGCAGGAAATGTATCGGGCGGCGCAGCAGCTTGTTGATGAAAATGATTTGCTGATTGCGCATCATTTCCTGTATCCATTAAAAATCGCAGCAATCAAGCAAAACAAGCCTTATGTCAGTGTTACCTATTGTCATGGCGCGATCCCGACTAAAAATTCCCCGCCATTTCAATTTCCCGATCTTGGTTCTTTTTTGAACAAGCAGCAATGGAAAATTCTTGATTACACTTTCGATTGGGCATTAAAGAAACGACTGAGTAGACTTTGGTTGCATGAGGGATTGCCTCATTTCAAGCATGTTTATCCAGGGTTATTAACTTCAGATTTGTTAAATCTGGTCGCTGTTGATCCAGTCTTGTGTTTAGAAAGAGAGCAATTTGCTCCCATTCATCAAGTTTGTGGGTTCTTGAATCTTCCGGAATATGCAGAAAAATGGATAATTCCTGAACAGTTAGTTGATTTTATCGCAGCAGGAGACCCTCCTGTTTATATGACATTCGGCAGTTTGCAGCAGGCTGTCCCCGATTGGAGTATGGAGCTGTTTATTGCAGCGGCTGAAAAAGCAGGATGTCGGGCAATTATACAGACCAGTTCAGGTAAATTTCCTCCAGATTCACAAATGGAAAATATCTATTTTATCGGCAAACACCCTCATCAGCCCGTTTTTAAACAATGTTCTGCAGTTGTACATCATGGAGGAGCAGGGACGACTCATTCAGCTTCAAGAAGCGGTTGTGCTTCAGTGGTTGTTCCGTTTATGGATGAACAGTTATTTTGGGGCTGCCAGCTACAAAAAATTGGTTTGGCTGGTAAGCCTTTACCTTCGCGCAAGGCAGATGCGGCTGTTTTAGCAGATCGAATTCGATATGTTTTATCCAGTCGATCCATAGAGCAAACGGCTGAATCTGTCGCTATCCAAATGCAAGGCAGTGATGGTGTGGCCCAGGCGGTAAAGCAAATTTGTAAGCTGGTATGATAAAACTAAATGCCGAGGTAAGAGATCTGGTCAAGCGAGTGGATAAAATGGACGAGCAGAATAGCGATACGCAACAAATAATAGTTCGCTTGGAAACTTTGATCGAAATTTCAGAAAAGCAACGTAAATTAACGTGAGTGCAAATTTAAGGAAGGCGGAAAAGAGGTGTAAGATTCTTGCCGCTTTTATTTTGGATCGTGTTCTTTGAGTTCTTTATATGAATCCCAAGCTAAATAACCCATGACCGCAATAAGAATTAAAGCACCTAAAAACATAATAATTTCATTAAACATTTTTTAACTCCAGAATTAACCGCTTGATTAAACGGTATTGCAAAACTACATATGCGCCTGCAAAAAAACTTATAACTAATGCAGATACTAACAGCAATTTATTTGTAGTTGTATAATTTGATGCCATCCAACCAAGTAAAGTAATAAGTGTGGCGATCGCTGCAAAAAACATCTTTTCGTGAAAAGCAATGTTAGCCTTGATGCTTTCTGACTCTGACATGTAGATGGCTTCTTAATATTATAACCGGAAGTATAGCCTGAAATTCATTTCAATCACGCTGCGGTGGCAATCTATTTTAATCATATTTCGTCAAGTTTATTTCAAAAAACTAAACTTAAGACTCTAACACAACCGGAATTTTACCAATTTTGGCTTGCCATATTTTTGGAGCGGTATTATGAATGGATTCCCCCTGGCTATCGACAGCAACAGTGACAGGCATATCTTCAATAGTAAATTCATGAATGGCTTCCATTCCCAGATCTTGATAAGCAACTTTACGAGCCTTGCGAATGGCCTTGGAAACCAGATAAGCAGCGCCCCCGATGGCAATTAGATAGACTGCCTGGTGTTTTTTTATGGCAGCAACTGCGGCTGGTCCTCGTTCGGCTTTGCCGATCATGCCCAGCAGCCCGGTCTTTTCCAGAATGATATCGGTGAATTTATCCATGCGGGTAGCTGTCGTTGGGCCGGCAGGGCCGACAACTTCATCACGTACTGGATCAACTGGGCCAACGTAGTAAATAAATTTATTGGTAAAATCAACCCCTTCTGGCAATCCCTCACCGCTTTCAAGGGCTTCTACGATGCGTTTGTGCGCAGCATCTCGCCCAGTTAACAAGGTACCGGATAATAGTAAAGTTTCACCGGGTCGCCATTGGGCTATGTCTTCCCGGGTGACGGTGTCCAGATTTACCCGTTTTGCAGTGCTGCCAATATCCCAATCAATTTTTGGCCAATCAGATAATTTAGGGACAGGAAGCTCAGCAACGCCAGTGCCATCCAGTGTGAAGTGGATATGTCGGGTTGCTGCACAATTTGGAATCATTGCAACGGGTTTGTTGGCAGCATGGGTAGGGTAATCGAGAATCTTTATATCCAGAACTGTGGTTAATCCGCCGAGTCCTTGGGCGCCAATACCAAGGGCATTGACTTTTTCATAGAGTTCCAGGCGTAATTCATCGATTGTATTATTGGCACCTCGGGCAATTAACCCCTTTATGTCAATTGATCCCATGCAGGCTTGTTTGGCTAAAATCATCGTTTTTTCAGCAGTGCCACCAATGCCAATTCCTAAAATTCCGGGTGGACACCAGCCAGCGCCCATTGTTGGAACGGTTTTTAAAACCCAATCCACAATGCTGTCAGATGGGTTGAGCATGACAAATTTGGCTTTTGCCTCTGATCCTCCTCCCTTGGCAGCAATTTCAATATCAACAGTGTTTCCTGGTACGACTTCCATGTGAATAACTGCTGGGGTATTATCGCCGGTGTTGATTCTTTTGCCCGCTGGATCAGAAACGATCGAGGCACGCAAAACATTATCAGGATCATTGTAAGCTGTTCTGACTCCTTCGTTGACCATATCTTCAATACTGGTATTTGTTTGAGTTTGCCAGTGAATATCCATGCCAATTTTTATGAATACCGTAACAATTCCAGTGTCCTGACAAATGGGGCGTTTACCTTCTGCGCACATTCTTGAATTAATCAGAATTTGGGCAATGGCATCTTTAGCAGCCTGGCTTTCTTCTTTCAGATAAGCTGCATGTAAGGCGCTGATGAAATCAGGTGGATGGTAATAGGAAATGTATTGGAGTGCATCAGCAATGCTCTGGGTAAAATCGTCCTGGTGAATCGTAGTCATAAAATGTCCTGTATGATTTTGGTAAATAAAACCAGCTTTTGGCTATATTAAGTAAAATTTCTTGAGTTTTCTACTTTCTTTCTTGCGTTAATCTGGTATCTTGTACCGGTTTAGGAGCGCGAGCAGAATTAGTTGGATAACTGGCGCAGTATTTTTATTCGTATTCATGGCGTTGAAATGGGCGCATAGTCAGTTATGAAACTATTTTTACAACGCAGAAGACGGATAAAAGACAAGCCTGTTGTTTAAATTATTTCATGCGCGTTCCTTAATTTGATGGCTATAACTATAGGACAAATTGAAAACGATAAAGTTTATCGACTCTTTCCTGTTCTGCAGCTCTTGGCTTTAAGGTTTAAAAGACCAAATTTGAATAAGTAATACTGAAATTAGGAATGAAATAATGATCGCCGCGGGTGTTATTTCAATCAGGTTTCTAAAAGTTTCACATAATCCATAGAGTAATCAATGAATATGAATTTAATTTCGACCAGTATTATGCAGGAAGATATTGATCCTGTAGAAACCCAGGAATGGCTCGAATCATTACAGGCTGTTCTGAAAGAGGAAGGCAGTGAACGAGCACAGTTTTTGATTGAAAGACTGGTCGATTTGGCAAGACAAGCTGGTTCTGATATTCCATTCAGCGCCAATACCCCTTATATCAATACGATATCGGTTGAAATGCAACCGAAATTTCCTGGCAACACTACCTTTGAGCGGAAAATACGTTCTTATGTGCGCTGGAATGCCATGGTGATGGTTTTAAAAGCCAACCTGAACACCAATGTAGGTGGGCATATTGCCAGTTTTGCTTCCGTGGCAACTCTTTATGATGTTGGTCATAATCATTTTTGGCATGGTGCTTCCGATCAACATGGCGGTGACATGATTTTTTTCCAAGGACATTCATCGCCGGGAAATTATGCAAGAGCATTTTTATTGGGCCGGTTGACTGAAGACCAATTGGATAATTTTCGACAGGAAGTTGATGGTAACGGCCTATCTTCATATCCCCATCCTTGGTTGATGCCTGATTTCTGGCAATTTCCAACCGTTTCAATGGGGCTTGGTCCGATCATGGCGATTTACCAGGCCCGTTTTATGCGTTATATGCAAAGCCGAGGGCTTGCGGATACTGAAGGTCGTAAAGTATGGGCTTTTCTTGGGGATGGTGAGACTGATGAGCCAGAAACTCTCGGCGCCATTGATATGGCGGGTAGGGAAAAGCTTGATAATTTGATTTTCGTGGTTAATTGCAATCTTCAGCGTTTAGATGGGCCTGTTCGCGGCAACGGCAAAATTATTCAGGAGTTGGAGGGAAGTTTTCGTGGCGCAGGCTGGAATGTTATCAAAGTCATTTGGGGAAGACGCTGGGATCCATTGTTGGCAAGAGATAAGGAAGGATTGCTGGTAAAACGCATGATGGAATGTGTTGATGGTGAATATCAGGATTTTAAATCCAAGGATGGCGCTTATGTCAGAGAACATTTTTTCAACACCCCTGAGTTAAAAAAACTGGTCGAAGATATGACCGACCGGGATATCTGGGAGCTTAATCGCGGCGGCCATGATCCAATCAAGGTTTTCGCTGCTTATCAAAGAGCGGCCAATCATCAAGGCCAGCCCACTATTATTTTAGCCAAAACGGTTAAAGGTTATGGTATGGGAGAATCTGGTGAGGCACAGAATACCTCTCACCAACAGAAAAAAATGAGTCTGGAATCACTGCGTCGTTTCAGAGATAAATATGAATTGCCGGTCAGTGATGACGAATTGACCAAGCTTCCTTACCTGAAACTTCCAGAAGATTCTAAGGAATTAAAATATATGCAGCAACGCCGGGTGGAACTGGATGGCTATTTGCCTTCCAGAAGAACCAAGGCGGATCCGCTGAAAATCCCATCTTTACAAAGTTTTAAATCTGTACTTGAAGGCAGCCGAAAAGGTCATGAAATTTCAACAACCATGGCTTTTGTCAAGATTTTGAATATTTTGGTCAAAGACAAAAATATTGGTAAACATATTGTTCCCATTGTCCCTGATGAATCCCGGACTTTTGGTATGGAAGGTATGTTTCGGCAATTAGGCATTTGGTCGCAAGTAGGGCAGCTTTATACGCCGCAAGATGCTGAGCAGTTGATGTTCTATAAAGAGGATAAGCACGGTCAGGTTATTCAGGAAGGGATCAATGAAGCGGGTGGTTTGTGCGACTGGATTGCTGCGGGAACTGCTTATTCGACGCATGGCGTACAAATGATTCCATTTTTTATCTATTATTCCATGTTTGGTTTCCAGCGCGTTGGAGATTTGATTTGGGCCGCTGCTGATCAACGTACCCGCGGGTTTTTGTTGGGAGGGACGGCAGGCAGAACCACTCTGAACGGAGAAGGTTTGCAGCATGAGGATGGACATAGTCATTTAATGTCGGCAACTGTGCCCAATTGTATTTCTTATGATCCTACCTTTGCTTATGAGCTGGGTGTTATCATTCATGATGGTATGCGCCGTATGTATGCAGAGCAGGAAGATGTTTTCTACTATATCACGGTCATGAACGAAAATTACGAACATCCGGCTATGCCTGAAAATGTCGAGCTGGACATTATTAAAGGCATGTACTTGTTCAAACCCGGTTATGATCGTGATTTGCCTCGTGTTCAACTTTTGGGTTCAGGAGTCATTTTCAGGGAAGCCATTGCTGCTGCCGAACTATTGAGGGAAGACTGGGAAGTTGAATCAGATTTGTGGAGTTGTCCCAGTTTTACTGAGTTGGCGCGCGATGGCTATGCTTGTGAACGATTCAATCGCTTACATCCCACGGATGTTCCATTGCAACCTCATGTGACAAAATGTTTAGCTGAAGCTAAAGGCCCGGTCATTGCAGCAACGGATTATATGCGCGCATTTGCTGACCAGATTCGGCCTTATATTTCCGCACCCTATACTGTTTTGGGAACCGATGGTTTTGGGCGTTCGGATACCCGTGAAAAATTACGCAAATTTTTCGAGGTTGATAGGTATCACATCGTTATCGCAGCTTTGAAAAGCCTGGCTGATAATGGTGAATTTGATCCAGCTAAAATTGATGTTGCCATTGCAAAATATGGTATTGACCCGAGTAAAACCGCTCCCTGGTTAATTTAGAAAACTAAGGATAACAATGAGTTTAATCGAATTAAAAGTTCCGGATATTGGTAGTGATGATGAAGTTGAAGTTGCTGAAGTGCTTATTCAGCCTGGTGATGTTGTTGAATTAGAGCAAACCTTATTAACGCTGGAGTCTGATAAAGCCGCAATGGATTTACCCTCTACTGTGGCTGGAACTATTCAGGAAGTTAAGGTAAAAGTAGGAGATAAAGTTTCTGAAGGCACCGTAGTTGCTACGGTTAATGCCGCTGAAGAAAAAGCAGCCGAGGAGCCTGTCGTTAAAGAAGAAGTTGTTGAGAAACAACAGCAAGCTGCACCTCAGGCTGAACAGAATCCTGAACCAGTTGCTGCAGAGTCAAAATTTGAAGCAGTACCTACTGAACCAGTTTCAGCAATTTCTTTTTCGGGGCAGGTTCATGCATCTCCAGCGGTTAGAAGATTTGCCAGAGAATTAGGTGTTGATCTCAGTCAAATTAGCGAAGGAAGCGGCAGGAAAGGGAGAATTACTAAAGATGATGTAAAAAAATTCGTCAAGCAACTGTTGTCTTCTGGAGCAACGGGGTCTGGCGCTGCGATACCTTCACTTCCAGAAGTGGATTTTACTAAGTTCGGTGAAATTGAAGAGCAGCCACTCAATAAAATCAAGCGTCTGACAGGTAAAAATCTTAGTGCTGTCTGGTTAAATCTGCCGATGGTAACGCAGCATGACGAAGCCGATATTACAGAAATGGAGGCTTTCCGAAAAACCTTGAATGCAGAACAGGCAAAGCTTGAAAATGGTGTAAAAATCACACCGTTGGTTTTTATTATCAAGGCATTGCTGGCAGCATTAAAGCAATATCCCCAGTTTAATTCCTCGTTGTCTGCCGATGGCGAAAAAATAATCTACAAGAAGTATTTTAATATTGGTATTGCTGTCGATACGCCGAATGGCCTGGTAGTTCCAGTTCTGAAAGATGTTGATAAAAAAGGCGTTTTTGAACTGGCCAAAGAAATGGGAGAAATCAGCGCCAAGGCGCGAAAAGGTAAATTGATGCCAGGCGATATGCAGGGTGGTTGTATTACCATTTCCAGTATTGGCGGTATTGGAGGTACTGCTTTTACACCGATCGTGAATGCACCCGAAGTTGCTATTCTTGGTGTAACGCGTGCTAGCATGAAGCCGATTTGGAATGGTCAGGAATTTATGCCGAGACTAATGCTGCCACTTGATCTTACTTATGATCACCGTGTGATTGATGGCGCTGACGGGGTCCGATTTGTTGTTGCTATCGCTCAATATTTGAGTGATATTCGTCGCTTAATACTTTAATTCAGGAAAAAATATGTCTGAATCTGCTTTACACGCTGAGGTTTTGGTTCTGGGTGGAGGCCCAGGGGGTTACACAGCGGCATTTCGTGCTGCTGATTTGGGGAAAAAGGTTGTTATTGTTGAGCGATACCCAGTTCTGGGTGGTGTTTGTCTGAACGTAGGCTGCATTCCCTCAAAAGCACTATTACACATGGCGCAAGTTATCCATGAAGCTGATGCATTTGATGCTCACGGAATCAGCTTTGGTAAACCCAAGTTTGATATTGAAAAAATCCGCGCCTGGAAAGAAAGTGTCACCAAAAGTCTGAATGATGGTTTGGCGGGCTTGATCAAACAGCGGAAAATTACTCGCGTTCAAGGCATCGGAACGTTTGCCAGCGATCATTCAATTGAAGTCGATGGCGAAAGTGGTAAGCAAACTATCACCTTTGATCATGCAATTATTGCCTCAGGTTCACAATCAACCCAAATTCCAGTGTTTCCGAATGATGATCCACGTTTGTGGGATTCGACAGATGCCGTGGCATTGCAGGAAATTCCAAAGAAATTGCTGATTGTCGGGGGCGGTATTATTGGTCTTGAAATGGCGACTGTCTATCATGCCTTAGGGACAAAAATCAGTGTTGTTGAGCTAATGGATCAGTTGATTCCCGGTTGCGACAAGGATTTGGTCAAGCCATTACACAAACGCATCCAGAAACAATATGAAAATATCTGGCTGAAAACCAAAGTGGCTGCGATTGAGCCGCAAAAACGAGGCCTGAAAGTGACCTTTGAAGGCGAAGATGCTCCTGATCCACAAGTTTTTGATAATGTTTTGGTCGCAGTTGGCCGGCGCCCTAATGGTAACAAAATAGGTGCGGAAAATGCGGGGATAACCGTTGATGAACAGGGTTTTATCCCTGTTGATAAACAGCAACGAACCAATGTCACACATATTTTTGCGATTGGAGATGTTGTTGGCAACCCTATGCTGGCGCATAAAGCGACCCATGAAGGTAAAGTGGCTGCTGAAGTTGTCAGCGGCATTAAAGCAGGGTTTGATGCTTTGACCATTCCATCCGTTGCATACACCGATCCCGAAATCGCCTGGATGGGACTCACTGAAACCCAAGCTAAAGAGCAGGGTATAGAATATGAAAAAGGAGCTTTCCCTTGGGCCGCCAGTGGCCGTTCATTAAGTTTGGGGCGTAATGAAGGGGTAACAAAAATTCTTGCAGATAAGGAAACTGGTAGAATTTTGGGGGCAGGGATTGTTGGACCAAATGCTGGTGAGCTCATTGCTGAAGCTGTTTTAGCTTTGGAAATGGGGGCTGATGTGGATGATATTAGTCTGACTATTCACCCTCATCCAACACTTTCAGAAACTTTGGCTTTTGCTGCTGAAATGATTAATGGCACTATTACTGATCTTTACATCAGAAAGAAATAAGTTGAAAGTTAACTGGGGAGTCGGAATATTTCTTTTTTAAATAGGGAATAGTAATAATAACAACCAATGCCAGCAAATATATGCTTTAGACTATGTCCGCTTATTGTTTTGGTTAATTGGTAAGTGGGCAGGTCTATCATCTCAAAAATTTTTGCGAGAAGATAAAACATTAATAAATACCAATACTTCTTAGTACTTGATTCGGGCGAAACAAACATCACCAGAATTAATGGAATCAGTATCATGGGCAAAAATTGGATCAATCCATAGAATCTTAAGTCTCCGGCTCCTTGCTGTTCGGTATAAACCCAATAAGCAATTGACAGCAAGCCAAGGATTACCAGTGGAATAATGATAAATTTACCCAGTTTCATAGAGATAAATTCAGAAATAATAATCGAAAACAAAACCATAAAAGCTACAGTCATTGGTAAACGATCCCAGATCAAGGTTTGATTTGTCGGGTATAGATGGTAATAACCGGAACCCAGGCCCACGAAAAAAATACTAATAAAAAAAGCCAGGTGCATGCAGGATGTTTCTAAAAATAAGTTGATGTTTTTTTTGAAGAACAGAAGTTTGATTCCTAAAAGGCCACTAATTAAAAACAGAATATTTGATGCCGCATTTAGAAAATGTGCGATTCCTAGTACTTTTCTTTGGTCGGCAAATTGGTGATATGTGGAATTTTGCGGAATTGTTGGGATAAAAAACAGGCTCAAGATAGCTAATGCTGATATGCCGTAGAGAATAGAATATTTCTGGGTATTAGTCAGGTATAAAGGCATTGAATGTTGACTTCAATTACTTTGCTGGAATCAATAAAGATTATAGAGCATAAACCTAACCGGGGTTATGCTCTATTTTTAGTGGAATTCTACTCTATAATGATTGAGCCAGTTGATGCAGTGTTATAACGACCAAGTGCAAGAGTAACATTCCCTTTGTTGATAGATTGATTTACCAAAACGGATTTTTTGATATCTGAATTTAATACGGAAATTGAGCCAGTGGTGGCTTTGTTATATCGACCGAGCGCAACAGTAACATTTCCTTTATTAATTGATTGATTCACCAATACGGATTTTTTGATTTTGGAACCTTTAATGTAGACAGATCCAGTAGAAGCGTAATTGAAACGACCTATTGCAATCGTTGTATTTCCTTTATTAATAGATTTATTGACAATAACTGATTTATCAATGAGAGAACCAATTCCAGCTCCTGATTTTTGGGCTGTTTTTTGAACGCCTTGGTTCACAGTAACTGTTTGTCTGATATTTTCAGCCATAACAGTAGTTGAAAAAGCCAAAACTGAGCTGATTAATACGAATGCTGATTTTTTCATGATATCCACCTTTTGCTGTTTAAAGTTAGTTAAAAAAAGTTTTCGTTTAATTCGGGAATTATTTTCTAAAATTCCTCAATCATTGTCGGTGTAATATTCACTGGATTTTTGTGATCCAGTACCCATTTTTTTTGTACATCAAATCCAAGTAATTTTATGTATAATCAAAGGTTAACTTTTAGATTTAGGAGGTTTTAAATAATGCACAGCGTGACGTTGATAAAAGGTGATGGTATTGGTCCTTCTATTATGGATGAGGCGGTTAAGATCATAGATGCTTCAGGCGTCAAAATTAATTGGCAATTAGCTGAAGCCGGAATGACTGCCTTTGAAAAATATGGCACACCATTACCCGAAGAAACGTTGGCTTCAATTGAGAAAAATCGGGTTGCTTTTAAAGGGCCATTAACAACCCTTGAAGGGAAGGGTTTTAGGAGCATTAATGTTGAATTAAGGCAAAAATTTAATTTATATTCGAATGTTCGCCCTGCAAAAATCTGGAAAGGTGTGCAAACACCATTTAAAGATGTCGATATTGTTATTATCAGGGAAAATACCGAAGGCCTTTATTCCGGCCTTGAACATTTTTTAACCCGCGATAAAGATATAGCAGAAAGTCTTGCTATAGTGACCAGAAAAGGTTCGGAGAGGATTGTTGAATATGCCTTTAAATATGCACGGGATACAGGCCGCAAGAAGGTAACGGCTTGCCATAAAGCTAATATTCTAAAATACACTCAGGGATTATTCCTGGAAACAGCTAAAGAAGTGGCGGAGCGTTATCCAGACATTACGTTCGAAAGTAAAATTATTGATGCGACTTGTATGCACATGGTCATGAATCCACAACAATTTGATGTTGTAGTCACGACAAATATGTTTGGCGATATTCTTTCTGATCTGACAGCAGGACTGGTTGGAGGGCTAGGATTGATTCCTGGCGCCAATATTGGTGAAGATATCGCTTTATTTGAAGCGGTACATGGCAGCGCACCTGATATTGCGGGGAAGAATTTGGCTAATCCAACTGCTGTCATTATGGCGGGCGTTATGATGCTAAATCATTTGGGGGAACACCGGTCGGCTAATCGGGTCCAAACGGCCATAGAAAAGGTTATTGATGAGGGTGTTTATGTGACACCTGATCTCAATCCAGATTCCAAAGTTGGAACGATTGAAATGGGTGATGCCGTTGTTGCCGCGATGAGAGGTTAAAAAATGTTACAAGAATATCGAAAACACGTTGAAGAACGAGCGGCATTAGGCATTCCACCTAAGCCTTTAAATGCTCAGCAGGTTGCTGAACTGGTTGAATTAATCAAACAGCCGCCTGCTGGAGAAGAAGAGTTTATTCTTGATTTGTTAACGCACCGAGTGCCTGCGGGCGTCGATGAAGCGGCCTATGTTAAAGCCAGTTTTCTTGCGGCAGTGGCCAAGGGGGAGGCAAAATCACCCATTTTAGATGCTGCCAAAGCAACAGAATTACTGGGCACCATGTTGGGCGGTTATAATATTGCGCCATTAATCGATTTGCTAGATGACGATGAATTGGCGTCAATCGCCGTTAAAGCACTTTCTCATACCCTATTAGTATTCGATGCCTTCCATGATGTTAAGGAAAAAGCAGATGCTGGGAACAGCTTTGCGAGTCAGGTCATTCAATCCTGGGCTGATGCCGAATGGTTTACGTCAAAACCCAAAGTACCAGAGAAATTGACAGTCACCGTTTTCAAAGTACCCGGTGAGACCAATACCGATGATTTGTCTCCAGCCCAAGACGCCTGGTCTCGACCTGATATTCCGCTGCATGCATTGGCAATGCTAAAAAATCCGCGAGAGGGGATTACTAATGCTATCGAGCAGATTGCTGAACTGAAACAGAAAGGTTTTCCTGTTGCCTATGTGGGTGATGTTGTAGGGACTGGGTCATCACGCAAATCAGCTGCCAATTCAGTGTTATGGCACATGGGTCAGGATATCCCTTATGTGCCCAATAAGCGAGCTGGTGGTGTCTGTATTGGCGGTAAAATCGCCCCGATTTTTTTCAATACGCTTGAGGACTCTGGAGCTTTACCGATTGAATGTGATGTCGCCTCGATGGAGATGGGCGATATTATCGACATTTATCCTTATCAAGGATTGGTTAAGCGCCATGATAGCGATGAGGAAATTTGCAAATTTTCGTTGAAAACAGAAGTTATTTTGGATGAGGTACAGGCGGGAGGCCGCATTCCATTAATTATTGGTCGTGGTTTGACTGATCGTGCCAGACAATCCCTGGGGCTTGAACCTTCGGCTACTTTTAGGCGTCCTGGAGATGTTAAAGATACGGGGAAAGGCTTTACTCTGGCGCAAAAAATTGTTGGTAAAGCTTGTGGTATTAAGGGCGTTCGTCCTGGTGCATATTGTGAGCCTCACATGACAACCGTTGGCTCGCAGGATACTACAGGGCCAATGACTCGGGATGAATTAAAAGATCTAGCGTGTTTAGGGTTTTCAGCAGATTTGGTGTTGCAGTCATTTTGTCATACCGCAGCTTACCCCAAGCCCATTGATATTGAAATGCAGCATACCTTGCCGGATTTTATAGTTAATCGCGGTGGAGTATCTTTACGGCCGGGTGATGGTATTATTCACTCTTGGTTAAATAG
This sequence comes from Methylomonas sp., assembly GCA_026989395.1. Lineage (GTDB taxonomy): Bacteria > Pseudomonadota > Gammaproteobacteria > Methylococcales > Methylomonadaceae > JALSJK01. Next base: position 6,036 of record JALSJK010000013.1, on the reverse strand, counting down.
AATGCTATTGCCGGATACGGTCGGTACAGGTGGTGATTCGCATACTCGATTTCCGATCGGAATTTCTTTTCCCGCCGGCTCTGGCTTGGTTGCTTTTGCCGCTGCTACGGGTGTTATGCCTCTGGATATGCCTGAGTCGGTTTTGGTGAGATTTACAGGAACCATGCAACCCGGAATTACCTTGCGCGATTTGGTCAATGCGATTCCTTATGCGGCTATTCAACGTGGCTTATTAACAGTTGAGAAAAAAGGCAAGAAAAATGTATTTTCCGGGCGTATTCTTGAAATTGAAGGGCTTCCTGATTTAAAAATAGAACAAGCCTTTGAATTATCAGATGCCTCAGCAGAGCGTTCTGCTGGAGGTTGTACTATTCTTTTGGATGAGGCGCCGATTCGGGAATATCTCAATTCCAATATTACCTTGCTGAAATGGATGATTTCAGAAGGTTATCAGGATGCTCGAACTATTGAGAGAAGGATTAAAGCCATGCAGGAGTGGTTGGATAATCCTGTGTTATTACAACCTGATGCGGATGCAGAATATTTTGAAGTTATAGAAATCAATATGACTGAAATTACAGAGCCGCTGCTTGCTTGTCCAAATGATCCTGATGATATTAAACCACTCTCGGAAGTGGCAGGGACCAAAATTGATGAAGTTTTTCTGGGGTCATGCATGACTAATATTGGTCATTTTCGTGCCGCAGGAAAATTACTGGAGCAAAAAGAGGGTGATTTGCCCACGCGCCTGTGGGTTGCACCACCAACAAAAATGGATCAGACCCAGTTAACGGAAGAGGGCTACTATGGAATATTCGGCAAAGCTGGGGCCAGAACAGAAATGCCGGGATGCTCATTATGTATGGGAAATCAGGCCCGTGTAGCTGAAGGGGCAACCGTTGTTTCAACTTCAACGCGAAATTTCCCCAATCGGCTAGGGAAAAATGCCAATGTTTATTTGTCTTCAGCAGAGTTGGCCTCTGTTTGTTCCATTTTAGGAAAAATTCCAACGATGGATGAATATATGGAATACGTTGGTCAATTGAGCGAGAAATCTGATGAAATTTATCGTTACCTTAACTTTGATCAGATTGAAGATTACCAAAAAAGAGCGGCAGAAGTAACGCTGGAAGATTAGCCGAAATGTGGGCAGAAAATGACTGTCCACACTTCTCTTTATGCGAGATATTTGGGAGAGGAAAAGATATTGAGCTAAAATTTGTTTTTAATTTTCTGTATTGCATTCTCTGTCATCCCGCGTAGAAATGTCAGAAACCGCTGGCACCATCTGTTTTTTGAAAACTCATTTTTAATGCTCTTTTTTCAGAAAACAAGGCATTTTTCGATTAGGTAAGGTTTTTTTATCTTTCCTTCAATGAATATAAATTATATAATAGCGGGTTTATCTAGGCTTTCAGCCTAATCCTTGCTTTACTGTCGATCTTGACAGAAGGCTACTAAACCAAAAGGAAAATTTATGAGGCATTACGAAATTGTATTTTTAGTCCATCCAGATCAAAGCTCTCTGGTTCCAGCAATGATCGATCGTTATCGTTCAATTATAGAAGAGGCTTCGGGCGTAATTCACCGGCTTGAAGACTGGGGGCGAAGACATTTGGCTTATCCTATCAATAAAATTCATAAGGCGCATTATGTGTTGATGAATATTGAGTGTGATCAAGCAACTCTCGAAGAACTTCAAACTGTTTTTCGTTTTAATGATGCAGTATTGCGAAACATGATTTTGCAGAAAAATAAGGCGATCACCGAACCTTCAAAAATTGCTGAGGCTACAGCGACGGAAAATAAGACTGCTCCTGAAGTAGAAGAGGTAGTAGTTGAAAAAGTTGTGGAAGTTACCGTTGCGAGTGAAGAAGCAACTGAGAAACAGGTGGTTAGCGAGGGTGACTCTAGTCAGGAAACTCCTGAAGCAGCTGAATAAGATTAATTGATTTTCTATATTTGAGAGAGAGAAAATGGCAAGAAATATGAGTAGAAAAAGGTTCGGTCCCGGACCAATTGGCGAAGAAATTGACTATAAAGATCTGGATCTGATTTCTGAATACATTAGTGACACTGGCAAAATTATTCCAAGCCGAGTAACTGGAACATCTGCAAAACGTCAAAGGCAATTAGCAACGGCAATTAAAAGAGCTCGCTATATTGCTCTTTTACCATTTTGTGATGCGCATAAGTAAACTGAATAACACATAACGATGAAATTTCTGGCAGAGTATATAATGCGAGGAAGGTGGCAGGCAGCAATGGTTGCTTCTGCTCTTGCATTTCTGTCTTTGCTGTTACCGCCGGCCAGTTTATTGAGTTCTGCAGCCATTGCTTTGGTTACCTTAAGACGCGGAGCTCATGATGGCGCGTTTGTTATGTTAACTGCTTGTGCCGTAGGCGCATTGATGAGCATTATCTTATTGGGTAATTATATATTTGCCCTGGTATATGGTGTTGTGCTCTGGCTTCCAATTTGGATTGTGGCCATCATTCTCAGAGAAAGCAGACGGCTTTCTCTGGTTTTGGAATTATCAGTTATTTTTGGTGCGATCATAATTGTTGCGGCATATTTATTGATACCGGATCCTTCTGGCCTTTGGCGTCAAATATTGACTGCAGTTGTTGAGCCAATGTTGTCACAGGTGGAAAATTCTGAAATTGAGGTGCAGCAGGCAATTTCAAACATGTCAAAGTTTATGACGGGCATGTTAGTGACGGGATATATTTCAGGTATATTGCTTGGATTGTTTCTTGGCCGGTGGTGGCAATCAGTATTATATAATCCGGGTGGCTTCAGGCAAGAATATCTGGCACTGAAAGCACATCCGGTTTTTGCGATAGTGAGTGTTATTGTTTTGCTTGCAGCCATTTTGAGTTCTGGCATGCTGTCTGAAGTATCCTGGAATATTGCTATACCAATATTTATGTTTTATGTATTTATCGGTACTGCTATTGCACACTCGCTGATTGCTGCGATGAAAGCAAAAACCTATTTGCTCCCCGTTTTTTATGTGTTGTTGTTTTTGATACCCCATGCTTTATTGCCAGTTGCCCTTATGGGGCTAAGTGATACTTGGTTTAATTTACGCAATAAAGCTCCAATGAATACAGGTGTTTAATAACACCGGATGGTTCGGTATAAACCGAAAAAATATGAGGATTTAAAAGATGGAAGTGATACTTCTTGAAAAAATAGCTAACCTGGGTGATCTGGGTGATAAAGTAAACATTAAGTCTGGTTATGGGCGAAATTATTTAGTTCCTCAGGGGAAAGCAGTTCCTGCAACTCCTGAGAAACTTGCTGAATTTGAGAAACGTCGTGCTGAACTTGAGAAAATTGCTGCAGAAAAACTTGCAACAGCTGAAAAACGGGCAGCAGATATTTCCAAGTTAGAAGTTGTTATTGCTCAAAAAGCTGGTGAAGAAGGCAAGTTATTTGGCTCTGTAGGCACCCAGAATATTGCTGATGCGATTACAGAGTCTGGATCAAAAGTTGAAAAACATGAAGTAAGATTGCCTGAAGGAGTGATTCGACATACCGGTGAGTATGAAATCACTATTAATCTGCATACTGATGTTAATGCGACCTTGCTTGTTAAAATTGTTGCGGAATCATAAATAGTCATGTTCATCGTAACCGGCGGCGCTGGTTTTATTGGTAGTAATTTAGTGCTTGGTCTAAATGCGCGTGGTTACGATGATATTCTGGTTGTTGACAATCTGACCGAAGGAATTAAGTATAAAAATTTGGTTGATTGTCAAATAGCTGATTATATGGATAAACAGGTATTTATTACAAAATTGCTTTCAGGGCAATTTAAACCTGAATCCATAAAAGCTATTTTTCATCAAGGCGCTTGTTCTTCAACCACGGAATGGGATGGGCGATACATGATGGAGAACAATTATGACTATACAAAACAATTATTTCATTTTAGTCAGACTTGCAAGATCCCTTTTGTTTACGCTTCAAGTGCGGCCGTTTATGGGGACAAAAAAGATTTTAAGGAATCCCCTGAATTTGAAGGGCCGCTAAATGTATACGGCTATTCCAAGTTTCAATTTGACCAATATTTGCGGCGTAATTTAGCAAATTTGACTTCGCAAGTTGTTGGCTTGCGGTATTTTAATGTTTATGGTCCTCGGGAAGCCCATAAAGGCAGCATGGCAAGTGTTGCATATCATCTAAATAACCAGTTGATTGAAACCGGCAAGGTGAAGTTGTTCGAGGGCAGTGATGGTTACGCCAACGGCGAACAAGTCCGCGATTTTGTATATGTGGATGATGTGGTTGCAGTTAATCTGTGGTTTCTGGATCATCCTGAAATATCGGGTATTTTTAATGCTGGCACAGGAAAAAGCCAGTCTTTTAATGATGTGGCGAATGCCGTTATTGCATTCCATAAAAAAGGTGAAATTGAATACATTCCGTTTCCTGAGCATTTAAAAGGTTGTTACCAAAGTTACACTGAAGCCAACCTGGAAAAACTCAGAACAGTTGGATGTGATATCCAGTTTAAATCGGTTGAAGAGGGTGTTCAGTTATATCTGGAATGGCTGAATCGTTAAACATCCTTTTTTAGGGACTCTTTTTTCTTCAAATTAATTTCTCTTTCAGGTTATGCGAATTCTTTATAGTAGCCTGTTTTATTTATCCCTCCCTTTTATTTTTCTTCGTTTGCTTTGGCGTGGAATCAAAGCACCCGCTTATCGAAAACGCTGGCATGAACGATTAGCATTTTATTCAAAATCAACAAATCCAGGCGTTGTTTGGTTTCATGCTGTATCTGTTGGCGAGGCTGAGTCGGTTTTTCAGTTAGTAAAGTGTTATCAAAGCGCCCATCCTGATGATACTGTATTAATTACTACTACGACTCCCACTGGTTCCGCAAGAGTAAAAGATGTCATGGGAGAAAAGGTAGAGCACGTTTTTTTACCCTATGATACACCGGATGCTATAACCCGTTTTATTAACCATTTTCGCCCTAAAATCGGGGTGATTATGGAGACTGAGATCTGGCCGAATTTATTTCATCACTGTGGCAAAAATAAAATTCCACTGCTTATTGTTAATGCTAGACTTTCAGAAAACTCAGAGCGCGGGTACCAAAAGTTGCATAGTTTCTTTTCCAGAATTTTAGCCAATGTCAATGTGATTTCGACTCAAAGCAATACTGATAAAAATCGTTTTGTCCGAATTGGAGCAAATCCGGAAAAGGTGGTGACAACTGGAAATATCAAATTTGATCTGGAGATTCCTGTTGATTTGATTGAAAAGGGCAAGAATATTAAAAAAAACATATTTAATGGCCGCCAAGTATGGATTATTGCCAGTACTCATAAAAATGAAGAACAACATTTTCTGAATATCTATAAACGTATCAAAAGAGATTATCCAGCTTTGCTTCTGCTAATTGTCCCCAGGCACCCGGAAAGATTTAATGAAGTGGCAAAACTCTGTGAAGCCAACCAGCTTAAGATTGTAAGACGGAGTCACAAAAAGGACTGTTCAGCAAATACTGATGTATATCTTGCCGACACCATGGGCGAATTAAAAATGCTTTATGCTGCTGCAGACGTTGCATTTGTCGGTGGCAGTATGGTTCCTGTTGGCGGCCATAATGTTCTGGAGCCGGCAGTCATTGGTGTGCCTGTTATGTTTGGACCCTATATGGCCAATTTCAAAGAAATCAGTAAGGGTCTTTTATCTTTGCATGCGGCAGTTCAATGCAATAACCCTAAAGAAATTGAAAAAAATCTGGTGAAACTGATTGGCGAAAATACATTTCGCCAAAAAATGACTGAGCAGGCGAAAAAATTTGTGCAAGCTAATAGTGGCGCAACTCAAAAAAATTTGCAATTAATCGAAAAACAGCTTTAGGAACATGCATGTAATATACTTGGCGCGGTCACGGATGCGGAATTTATAGCGCACTGATTTTTGTCGAGAGCAAGGCACTAAAACAGGCGCATAGCAAGCTACGCAACTGTTTTAGTAACGCAGCTATCGGCAAAAACTCAGTCGTTAGA
>JALSJK010000012.1 GCA_026989395.1 Methylomonas sp. | reverse complement strand
TTTGCATGGATAGAGAAATGCCGTCGACTCTGGAAGAACTGTGAAAGGCTCTTGAATTCAAGTTTACACATGGTCGTACTCGCATTTATTAGAATTTTACTGAATAGATCTTGAACAGGCTCTTAGGTCTGGTTTCTGATATTCATAATAAAAAAGATGGTTTTATTTTGGCTACGCTGCTGGGTGCAACTGTTTATATTCCTGTTGAGCAGGTTTCTTCGGCCTATCTTTTAACCAAAAAACAGGATGACCGAAGACCTGAAGATCAATTAAAACTGGAAATATTTGGCAGGCCTTTGACGATAGGAGGAGAAATCGGGGTTACTCCACGATATCGTAATAATTTTAACCTTGATCCGGAAAACAATCGTGATCGCATCAGACTGGATACAGAAGCTCAGCTGGAACTGTTTTATTCCTGGAGTCCGAATCTGGCTTTCTTTGTTGAAGGGCAACTTGATTATCAACAAGATCTATACCGTGGTAATGATGGAACAACCCGAGGTGATGTTGAATTCAAGCGAGGCGAAACCTGGGTATTTTGGGGGGAAATACTGAATAGTGATTTCAGTTTGCAATTAGGTCGTCAAAATTTTCGTGAAACACGGGAATGGTGGTGGGATGACGACCTTGATGCAGCCAGGTTATATTTCAGAACTCCTTTTTTTCATTTTGAATTAGGAATTGCTGAACAGTTATTTCCGGTATCAACGGCGGATAATGGCATTGACCCTGAAGAAAAAGATGTTTTACGAATACTCTCCCATGCTTCATGGGAATGGTCGAATAAACAACGATTAGGGTTGTTTTTTCTTCATCAACAGGATCATTCGAGCACAGAGAATATTGGCAAACAGATCCATGAGGAATTCGAGGATGAAAATGATGGCGATTTTACTTGGGTAGGACTTCGAACCCAAAATAGATTTTCCATAGATGATGTTGGTAATTTCAGTTTCTGGGCTGATGGGGTCTGGATGAAAGGTGACGAACGGAATATAGAATTCGATGAATCTGAGATTGAAGGCATTTCAGTTGTGGAGTCAATTGAAAAACAGCGGCTGGAAGGTTGGGCGCTGGATGTTGGATTAACCTGGGAATTACCACTTTTGTGGTCACCTTCATTCACGCTCGGTTATGCTATTGCAAGCAGTGATTTCAGGCAAACCGGGTTGCAGGATAATAACGATCGTTTCCGTGCAGTCAGCAGGTTTCGTTATTATGGCGAGTTATTGCGCCCTGAATTATCGAATCTGCAGATTTGGACAGCTGCCGCAACAATTCCCTTTCTACAAAACAGTTCGGTTACCTTTCTATATCATAATTACCGTCAAGTGATACCTCGAGATTCTTTGCGAAAGGGCAGAATCCGTCCAGATCCGAATGGTATTAGTCGATTCATTGGTCAGGAATGGGATGTGGTGATTGCACTGGAAGAATGGAAGCATTGGGAGATGGAGTTTGTAACAGGTGTTTTTCGTGCTGGTTCTGCTTATGGTGAGCAATCAGGCGAAGTTGCTGTCACCGGTATTTTTAAAGTTAATTACAACTTTTAATGTGAATTAAGAGCTGACACGTAAGAAATTCCAAAAAAACATGGCCGCAGCTAACTTATCAAAAACATGAACCATCAAGCCATTATATGAACGTACTTTACTCGCACATTCAATACCCGTTTTTTCTTCAATCCCTCCGAATAACGTTTCAATGGGCTGAAGAACACGAGATATGGCCGCTGATAACCACTGATCTTGTGGCTCTAAATATTTCTGGCCTTTTTGTTTTTTAACGGGGGTTAATACTGTCAGGTTTTGAATTTCTTTTACCTCTTTCGCATCAGGGCGCTGATAGGCTTTATCCCCATAGAGTTCATTATCAACAAGTTCAGGTTGAATTTGATCAAAAATTTTTCCATCATGATGGCTTGCGCCGGTTATCCCAATATATTCAGGGCTTGGTAATGTTCCTGCTTGGCGACGCCCAACGATATGTACACGAACACCGTAATAATACAATTTTTTGGTAGAACAATACTCCGTATCAGCAAGTTCTTTTGCGACGCGAGCTTTAAAGCGATGCCCTTGTTGAGCTAAAGCCACTGAAAACGAATCCATCAACCAAACAGTGTTTTGGTTTTTGTCGGCTTGTTCTTGCTGAATCAGTTCGAGCAAAGGCGCAAAAACATCAGCCACTTTATTCAAGCGTTGCACATACGCTGTATAGCTTGGCAACCGAGGGAACCAGCCATGTAAATGACGATCAGCATAATCATACATCTTTTTAATTTCTCTGTTTTTGTCAATCACTCCAAACAGATAAAGCGTAATGACTTCTTCATCAGAAAAACTGAGATCGGCGTAATTGCTCATTCTTTGGCTATAGGCCCACAAGTGATTCTGATAATGCTTGCATATATAGAGATAAAATGTTATTAATCGTTCCTGCCAGTTCATTGGTTTCATAATGATAGTGAGGTAAGTTTGCGTTTACTCTCATATCTTATCCATAACTCAATGAACTAGCTGCTTTTTATCTCTTAATTCACATTTTAATTTTCGAATACTCAAGAATTTAATTAACAATTATTTTAGGAGGTGAACAGATTATATGCACAAAATCTTAGTGCACGATAAAAAAATGAGCAAAAATGAATTTGTTGTATAAAGTTTGGTTTTCAAATTAAAGAGGGTAAGTTTATGTTTAGCAAGTTAAATAAAATAATATCAATTTTTTTTCTTATATTAATTTCTAATTCAGCGCAAGCTTCTATTATCAACCTGATTGCCCAGATGGATGGTGATCAAGCTGGCGTTGAAAGTTCGGGAAAGGGATTTGCAACCATGACATTCGATGATGTTACAAAGAAATTCAACTGGGATATTGAATGGTCTGATTTGGAAGGAGAAGTAACAAATGCCCATTTCCATGGCCCTGCATTTCCAGGAGTCAATGCAGGAAGTCAGGTTCCAATTGATTATACTTCTAATCCCACATCAGGTATGGCTATACTTGATGTGGATCAGGCATCTGACCTGATTGACGGTTTATGGTATATCAATATACACAGCAGTTTTAAACCGGCAGGAGAAATCCGAGGTCAGGTTAATGTGGTGCCACTTCCGGCAGCAATTTGGTTTTTCGGTGCGGGATTATTCAGTTTAATCGGGATTAACAGAATCAAGAAAAATGTTTAATTAAACCCGTTGATCTAAGAGCATAAGACTGTGAGTAAAAGAAATATCTTGAGCCCCTAAAAACCTTGTTTATACAGAGGATCACAGATTTGTATCTGTGATCCTCTGAGATATCATGATAAAAATTTTATCTCGCGGTCATCAGATCTATCATACGCTTGCAATGCGCCATGGAATGTCTGCTAAGTAGTTCAAGCAGTTGGTTTAGCCAGTCTCTTTCATTTTCATCCATTATTTGATGGTGTAACATAATTCCCACTGGCACATTATTTTTAATAGCTAAGTCAATCATCGTTCCTAATTCGGATGGTGTCAAACGTGTACCTTTATATTTTTTAAACCAGTCTATGTTGATAGGTAGTTCTTGTAGATCACGATAACCAAGTTGTTGAGCAGTATTGTCTCTGGACAAAATCCTGAATCCGAGGCCAATTAAGATATTTACTGTCTCATGGTTACAACGGTTCCAGGGCGGGGTAAAAATCGGGTCTGCGCAGTCAGCAAAATAGTCATTAAGTAAATCCATCCCGGAGATGATATCAGACTGTTGTTGAGCATAACTGCGGTCGCTGCCAAATTCACATTTTCTGCCTTGCATTTGGTGGTTTATATGGCTGTAGCCGTGCTGATGGATACCAATCAGGCCTCTGCTTTCACTAATGTAATGATAAAGGTGCGCTGCTTTACAGGAAGTTATTGCTTTGGGAATAACTGCAAGGTCTATTGGAAGCCCGGCTGCAAAAAAACAGTCCAGAAGATGGAAAAGTTCCTGGTCGGCCCATCCAGCGTCATCGTTACGAAAAAAGAATTGGATAGGATTTTCTGTATTGTCTAAAGCCCTGTTTATATCATCAAGCCAGCATGACATTGTTCTTCTCCAGACCAGGATGTTGTTGACAATTCAATAATTGTAATAAAATCTCGGATGATCTTTTTGCACCGTTCATTTGTAATGAAAAAGGTAAGGGTTTAAATTCAAGTAAAGGCGCTATTTCCTCGATAAGACGATCTGTGCTTAGTTCTGTTTCGGCCAAAACACGAGCAACGCCCAATTTTTCTAGTTTAAAAGCCCGTTTGGTTTGTTCATTTTCTCTGCCTTCTGCATACGGTATCAGCAGAGACGGTACCTTGGTTGTTAATATATCCATAGAGGTGTTATATCCACATTGACTAATTGAAACAGTTGCATTTTGTAATAGACATTTTAAATCAGGAACAGAACGGTAGAGAGTCAAGCCAGGTACATTTTGAGCTTTGTGTTGTATGAATTGCCAATCAGCTTCAGGCAGGAAGGGGCCGGCAACAATTGACATTGGTATTCTGTACTGTTGCCAGATTCTTGGCTGAGCATTGATTGCAGCAATGAATAAAGGTTGACCTACGTTGCCGCCACCAGCAGAAACAACAATACCCGGTTTAGGATCAATAATATTGGTATTAATTGCGTCTCCAGCAACAAAACCAGTATAGAAAACCGGAGTAGATAAAGACTTTTCAGGCTGAAACGATTCTTCAAGTCGAGCAAACTGCGGATCTGTATGGACTAAAATAGCATCGAAATATCGTTTGCATAACCACCTGGCCCGGTCATCATGGCGCTGTTGATCACGACGATCGTTCACCAGAATATCTCGAAGGTCACAAACAATAAGAGGCTTACGGCAGGATTTTTTTGCCAATCTTAAAAGTGGTAATAGCTCAAATGCGAATTTTTTTCGGCCAAAAGGAAACAGTTCAATGAGCACAACATCCGGTTGGCATTTTTGAAATTGTTCCAGAATCATTTCTTGTCGGACCCGTTTTGCTTCATTAAGGTCATCTAGATCGGATTGATTGATCAGCATGCCATTAGCATTCATTCCCAAAGGAGGCAGGTCAATAGATTCAATACAATCAGGGAATGGGAATGATTCGGGTATGCGTCCACCATTTATAAATACGATTTCAAAGTGATCGATTAATGTTTTGGTTATTTCTATGGAACGGCGCAGATGTCCCATGCCTAAGGAGTGTTGACAATAAAGAAACAGCAAAGGTTTTTTAACCATAACAGTCTCCTGTTGAAAGCCAGGCGGGGATAAAGTTATCATAGAGTAGCATTTCTGCCTGTTGAGCAAGATTCTCAATGATTTCCATGCGACCTGCTTTTAATCGAGTAAAACTTCGGAAGATCCTTTCCACTATTAAAGCTTTGGCAATATGTCGACGTAAATGAAGGTCGTTGATGGCCCACGGGACAGATTCGCGATAAGCCAAAATAAATACCTTAATTGATTGTTTCGCCAATGGTGATGATATTGAAGACATTAATTTAAGATTAAGTAAGGCAGCAATAAAACTACTAACATCTTGCAAGGGGCTGCCTATGCCAATATTATCCAGGTCAATCAGGTAAACCCTGTTGCCATCTATGAGAATATTTTTAGGATGTAAATCTCCGTGTAAAGTGACTTCTTGGCCTGAAGGATCAAGAGGCAGTAATTGACTTAGTCGAGTAATTAAAGGAACAATTTTGTTTCTGGCCGGGGCATTAAATTTACTTAGCAGATTTGCAACTTTCGTGAGTTCCTGATGGTTGAATTTTTGGTCGTGGCGTTGACGACAATCAACTAATGAAACCTGGTGTAATATACCCAGTTGCCTGCCAACATTTTCCATGCTTTTGATAAACAAGGTTGTTTGATCTTGCAATTCTGACAACATAATTCCGGGTACGCCAGTTTGCCACAACATTTTGAGTTCAGGTTGGTACATCAATGGTTTGGGAATATTTAATCGATGCTCAAGACATGCAGGACTTTGCCAAAGTTGCTGCATTAGTTGAAAGATTGCTACACCGTTATCGTTATATACTATTCGCGATCAAGAATACACATTAACTAGCTGGCACATTGTATTGATTGCAAATATAATAGCGACATGAATGATTACCGCCTATCAGACGAAGAGATTAAACACCTTGAAGTGTTGCATCGTGAATTGACAGAAAAGCGACAAGCGGATCGTGTCAAAGCAATCATTTTGTTAAGTTC
>JALSJK010000011.1 GCA_026989395.1 Methylomonas sp. | reverse complement strand
AACCGCTTAGCGCCGATGATAGTGTGGCAGTTAGCCATGTGAAAGTAGGAAATTGCCAGGCTTTTAATGGAAACCCAAGTCATTAAATTGACTTGGGTTTTTTTTTGGATAAAGGTAAGCATCCAACCCCCATCCTCTGTAAGCCCTGTGTGTCAGAATATCTGTCGCCTCTATATTAGACGACAATCATCCTGGCCGGTCAGCGACAACTAGGCTGACACATAGGGGGAATTCGACAAGTTTATTACTTCCTTGGTAGATCGCGGGACGAGGGGGGCAATAATACAAAATTTTGAGGTGTAATTGATGAGCATGCTGTTATTATAGGAACAAACTGAATGATCAGGAGTTAATTGCAATGCCCCAAGGTTTGATTCGTCACAACAGGATTTTATCGATTATCGGGGATATCATGAAGGTGAGCGCTCCGCCGGATATTGGTAAAACAGGGCCGGCAACGCATTTACATGACCTGGCCGTCATTCAGGATCCTGCCGGTATAAGCTCTTTAGCCCAGGTAATTAAAATTGATAGGAATGAGGTTTCCCTGCAGGCGTTTTCCGGTACAAAAGGTTTTTCAACGCAATCCTCGGTGCATTTTTTGGGGAAACCGATGCAGGTCATTTATTCCGGTAATATTCTAGGGCGTGTTTTCAATGGCTCTGGCAGGCCGATGGATGGCGGCGCTGAATTGGCCGATGATCCCAAAGTTCCCATTGGCGGCCCATCGGTCAACCCGATGCGGCGTGTGTTGGCCTCAAAAATGATTCGCACTGATGTGCCGATGATCGACGTTTTCAATTGTCTGGTTGAAAGCCAGAAAATTCCTATTTTTTCTGTATCAGGGGAACCTTATAATCCTTTCCTGGCCCGAATTGGCATTCAGGCTGATGCTGATATTGTCATTTTTGCTGGCCTGGGATTGATATTTGATGACTATCATTTTTTCCGCACCGCTTTTGAAGATGCCGGAGTTTTTGCCCGCACCGTTATGTACTGTAACCTGGCGTCTGATCCGATTGTGGAACGATTACTGGTTCCGGATTTGGCTTTGGCGGTCGCTGAAAAGTTCGCAGTTGAAGAAGGTAAGCGGGTGCTGGTGTTAATGACGGATATGACCGCTTATGCAGACGCCATGAAAGAGGTAGGTATTTCAATGGAAAGAGTACCATCGAATCGAGGCTATATGGGCGATTTATACTCTCAGTTAGCCAGACGTTATGAGAAAGCCACTGATTTTCAAGGAGTCGGTTCGGTCACAATCCTGACAGTAACAACCATGCCTGGCGATGACATTACTCATCCCGTTCCCGATAACACGGGTTACATTACCGAAGGCCAGTTCTATTTGCATAATGGTGTGATTGATCCTTTTGGTTCACTCTCAAGGCTCAAACAGCATGTCATCGGTAAGGTAACCCGTGAAGACCATGCTCAGATTATGAATACCATGATTCGTTTTTATTCCAGCGCTCAGGATGCCAAACAGAAACAGGCAATGGCGTTTGAGTTGTCACCGTTTGACCTGAAACTGTTAAAGTTTGGTGATTTGTTCCGACAACGATTTATGGATATTAATCTCTCATTAGCTCTCGAAGATGCATTAAACTTGTGTTGGCAGACCCTCGCCGAGTGTTTTGAGCCGCAGGAGTTATTAATGAAACAATCATTGATTGAAAAATATTTTCCAAAACAAATGACCCGGCAAGATTATGGCGAAGTTGCAACTCAATAAGTCATCTCTGAGCCGAGAGCAAAAAAACCTAAAAACCTATCGGCAATTTTTGCCGTCACTGGATTTGAAAAGACAGGAGTTAATGAGGCAGCAAGCCAATGCAAAAAGGGCTTTATTTGAGACTGAAGATGAAATCAGTAAGCTTCTAAAGATTACCGGTGAAGAAATACCCATGTTGTCAAATGAACGGATTGATTTGCATGAGTTGGTTAAAGTCACCGACGTTAAATTATCAACCGAAAATATTATGGGTGCTTCGTTACCTGTTTTGGAAGATGTTGAATTAAAAGTAAGAAAGTATTCTTTTTTGGCTAAACCGCATTGGGTGGATGTGATTGTAGAAAGATTAAAAGAATTATTGGCGCTTAAAATCCGCAGCCAAGTTGATAGAAGACGATTGGATCTGCTGAATCATGCGGTAAAAACCATTACTCAGCGCGTGAACTTGTTTGAAAAAGTATTGATTCCAAGAGCTCAGGGAAATATTAAGCGTATAAAAATTTATCTTTCCGATACAGAACGAGCCAATATTGTTATTGCAAAAGTTGCCAAGAAAAAAAGGCAAATGGAGATCCAGCTATGAGTATCGCCAGGCTGAAAAAAATTACTTTGTTCGGCTTAACAAAAGAAAAACAAGAGCTGTTGAGTGCCTTGCAAGAACTGGGATGTATGCACCTGGTACCACTTCGGGATATGTCTGGAGAGCCTGAAAATGTACAGCCAGAGCAGCCGGAGGGTACACTAAAAGCATTAAGGTTTTTACTGGATTGCCCTAAAAAGCGCCATCAAATAACGGAAGAACAACGATTTGATTTAGAAACCTGTGTGGACCGTGTTTTGCAAATCAAGCAGTTGATACGTGAGATTTCAGATTTACGCGACAAGCTCGCTGCCAGGATCAAGGAAGTAGAGCCTTGGGGTGATTTTAAACTACCTTCGGAAGAAGAACTGGCTGGATTGAAATTATGGTTTTATATTGTTCCGGTTACTAAAGTAAGGCTATTACCTAAACAGAATGTGGTTTGGCAAATTGTCCACAAGGATAACCGCTTTGCATATGTGGTGGCGGTAGCAGAGCAAGAGCCTGAACCGAGCATAATGCCGGTTGCTCGGACTCATACTGGAAAATTATCGCTTTCCGAGCTGAACGAACGCCTGAATAAAGCTGAGCTTGAGATAGAGGATTTGCAGGCAGAACGGGAATCATATACTCGCTGGATTTTTTTATTATCTAAAAATCTAGCCAGAGCGGAAGACAAATCCACTTTATTACATGCCGCAGAAAAAACCCTAGATGCAGAAGAAGTGTTTGCTGTGCAAGGATGGGTTCCTGAAAAAACAAAAGCTAAGATTTTTGATTTTTCACGGCGACATTATCTGGCTCTCCAGATTGCCGATCCAAGGACAGATGAAAAGCCGCCAACATTATTGGAAAACCCAGAGCCGTTAGCAGCGGGCGAAGATTTGGTTGGTTTTTATCAAATGCCGGGTTACTGGGATTGGGACCCAGCAATACCCGTTTTTTTCTCCTTTATGGTGTTTTTTGCCATGATTATATCTGATGCAGGTTACGGCGCCTTGTTGGGGGTATTTTTAATGTTCGTATGGCGGAGTAACATATTTGCTTCATCGCGAAGGCATTTTCGGCCGTTGGCGTTGGCATTAGTGCTAAGCACAATTATTTGGGGTGTTCTGGTTGGCAGCTATTTTGGGCTGGAGCCGCAGCAAACAACATTGTTGGGTCAATTGAAGTTTTTTGATATGAATGATTTTGACACCATGATGCGACTGTCAATTATTATCGGGGTTTTGCACTTAAGTCTTGCCAATTTATTTAAAGCCAGACAGTTTGTTGGGCGTGGTTATTTGGCAGCGGCACCCTTAGGTTGGACAGTAATTATGTGGGGGGGCGTGTTATTGTGGTTCAATAACAGTTCCACTGCCCCTGAAAGCTGGTTTATGCCAGTAGGAAAATGGCTTTTGATTTTGGGGTTTGTTGCCGTGTTTCTGTTTGGTAGTGAACGGGCAATTAAAAAGCCGTTTGATTTGATTTTGAAGGTGGTTGACGGTTTAAAAAATCTGACCGGTGTAACTAAAATTTTTGGCGATGTTTTAAGTTATTTGCGGTTATTCGCTTTAGGTTTGGCCAGTGCATCATTGGCAATAACCTTTAATAACTTAGCTGGCGATGCCCGTGAAATAGAAGGTCTGGGTTTGTTGTATAGCTTGTTAATTATATTTGCCGGCCATACATTAAATTTGGTCTTGAGCTTGATGAGTGCGGTTGTTCATGGCATGAGGCTTAATTGCATCGAATTTTTTAATTGGGGTTTAACTGAGGAAGGCTTTCCGTTCAAAGCCTTTGCAAAAAAGGAGATCCGGGAATGAATGAACTCATTATTGTATTAGGCTGGTTGGGTTTGTATGGCTCGATGGCGCTGGGTGCAATCGGCAGTATTGTCGGTTGTGCATTGGCGGGACAAGCTGCGATCGGTGCCATGCTGGAAACAGAAAGTGGTTATGGCCGGTATATTGGTGTCTCTGTGATGCCGTCATCACAAGTCATATATGGCATCGTCATTATGTTTACCCTACAAAGAGACATTACCGCAATTAACGGTGCAGCTATTTTTGCAATAGGGTTTCTGGCAGGTTTAGTGCTTTTATATAGCGCGATATTGCAAGGGAAAACCTGTGCATCTGCTATTAATGCCGCGAAAGCTAAGCCAGAGATTTTCGGTTTAACTATCGCGCCGGCTGCTATAGTTGAAGGTTTTGCTGTATTTGCATTTGTTTTTGCGCTAGTGATTGCGGGTGGAATTCCTTCGGGAATTTAATGAGGTAAACATGACTGAAAAACAGACAAACTCTTTAAGTCAGTATGCATCGCATGGTGTTGAAGCATTAATTGAGCGACTTAGAAATGAAGGTGTGGCCGAAGGTAAACAACAGGCCGAAGCTATCATTGCAGAGGCTCGTCAAAAAGCAGCTGAAATTAATGAGCGGGCCAGTACTGAAGCCGAGGCAATAATTAAGAAGGCGAGAAAACAAGCCGATGATTTTAAATCTGCTGGCGAGGATGCCTTAAAGCTGGCGGCTCGGGATGCCCATTTAAAGCTCAGGGAAACCATCATGCAGCGGTTCAGTGAAGAAGTAAACCGGCTGGTTGGCAAGGCAATGGAGCCAGATATGTTTATGGAAAAACTTGTGCTACAGGTGGTCGGCAGGGTGAGCGAACAAGCAAAACTAAAAGAGCAGGATGGTTTTACAATCAAGTTGCCTGAAGATGTGATTGGTATCGAGGACTTGAGAAAAAACCCCGAAGAATTGGAGCAGGGGACTTTGGCTCATTTTGTTTTGTCCATTATGGCTACATTATTGCGTCAGGGAATAGAGCTGCAACCGACTAGTGAATTTGATCGCGGCATAAAAATTTACCTGAAAGATGGGCAGGTTGAAGTTGATTTGACAGACCAAGCGGTTGCTGCCGTTTTGCTCGAACATTTGCAGCCCCGTTTTCGCGCATTATTAGAAGGTGTTGTTAAATAATATGATTGATCCGTATGTGACATTAATTTCTAGTTTTCCGCCGCATACTCCTCAGCTTTTTGCGACCCGGCAAACTCCGATTTCGAGAATCAAACTGGATGAAAGGCTGCAAATGCTGACGCCTGAACATGCTCAAGATCTGGCGCTCATTGAAAATCTGGTGCATTGGGATCGAATCGCCATTTCCACAACGGATGAAGAGATGGTCAGGCGTGCCGAAGAGACCATGAGGTCGCTCAAAAATCAGTTTATTAAGGATATTATTATTTGGCGACTTGAACAACGAACTGCGGTAGCCGCTTTACGCCGTAAAAATTTAGCACTTGATGTGCCAAAAGCAGGCGTGCGCTGGGGTTATGGTCAATGGGTTGGTCATATTGTACGGCATTGGCAGGAGCCTACATTTGCACTGGAGAAAATATTGCCTTGGCTTTATGAGGCCAAGCAGTTTTTGGAAGAAAAAAACCACCTGGGGTTGGAGCGATTGTTGCTTAGTCTAGTGTGGGAATATTATGGGCGAGTGGCTGCTGACCATTATTTCGATTTTGAAGCGGTTGTTGTGTATGTGCTGCGTTGGGATGTGATTGATCGTTGGTCGCGTTACAACAGTAAGTTGGCTACGCATAGGCTAGAACGCATGCTTGAGTCAGGTTTGGAGGATTTTAATGCCGTTTTTGCATAAAACCAGATTAACAAACATCTTACCGACATCTCATGTAGTTATAAGGTACTCGAAATCGTCAATTAATATATGTAAGGCACTGTTTTTACATTGTATTTGTCAGAAATCGTTGGTGTTTTGTAACGAAATTGCATCACTTCATAAAAAAATGTTACAGGTATTTTGACGATGGATTATAAACAGGAAGCCTCAAAAACTTCAGCGCGAGTCACAATGGTTCAGGATGATTTGGTGACCATTGAAGCGCAGTCAGTTGAAAATAAAACTGCTTCATTGAAAAAGAATGAAGTTATATATATTTGCCCCAAACGCCAGGAAAACCGATATCAAGAAAAATTAAAAGCGGAAATTTTAAGAATCAATGGCAACACTGCCGATGCGCAGGTTTTTGAAAGCACCTCTGGTGTGGCGGTAGGTGATCCAGTCGAGCAAACCAATGAAATGTTGTCTGTAACCTTGGGGCCAGGCTTGCTTGGCCAGGTTTATGATGGTTTACAAAATCCTTTGGAGAGTTTGGCCTCGGAATTTGGCTATTTTCTGCCACGGGGAGTTGAAGCCGATGCGTTAGACAAAGTGAAAAAATGGTCTTTTGTGCCGATTGTGCGGACCAAAGACAAGTTGCTTGCTGGCGGTGTGATTGGCACTGTTCAGGAAGGACGGTTCACCCACAAAATCATGATTCCTTTTGATGAGTCCGGCGAAGTGATAGTCACCTGGATTCAGGAGGGAAGTGTTACCGTTGATGAGCCGGTGGCAAGAATTCGCAATACAGTTTCAGGTAAGGAGCAAGCCATTACGCTGATGCAAAAATGGCCGGTCAGAAAACCGTTACCGGAAAAAATGTTGCTTAAGCGGATCTCCGAGCGGTTGTATCCCAATGAGCCTTTAATTACCACCATGCGTTTGATCGACACTTTTTTTCCGATTGCCCGCGGTGGAATTGCCTGTATTCCAGGGCCGTTTGGTGCGGGTAAAACAGTTTTGCAAAACTTGATATCCAGATATTCGACTGTTGATATTGTAATCGTAGTGGCATGTGGTGAACGGGCGGGTGAGGTGGTGGAAACCATAACTGAATTTCCGAAAATGAATGATCCTAAAACTGGAGGATCATTAATGGACCGAACCATTATTATTTGCAATACCTCTTCGATGCCTGTTGCCGCGCGGGAAGCATCAATTAATACTGGCATTACACTTGGGGAATATTATCGACAGATGGGCTATGATGTGCTGCTGATTGCCGATTCCACTTCCCGGTGGGCGCAAGCAATGCGCGAGACTTCCGGGCGAATGGAAGAAATTCCCGGTGAGGAGGCTTTTCCGGCCTATCTGGATTCTGCAATAAGGGCCATTTATGAGCGGGCTGGCGTAATTAAAAATCAAAATGGGGATATTGGCAGCTTGACCATGATTGGGACGGTATCGCCGGCGGGAGGAAATTTTGAGGAGCCGGTTACCCAGTCCACCCTTGGGACAGTCAAAACATTTCTAGGGCTTAGTGCTGAGCGGGCCTACAAGCGTTTTTATCCGGCTGTAGATCCTTTGATTTCCTGGTCACGTTATTTAAAACAGCTTGCTCCCTGGTACGAAAACAATATTGAGCCTGGCTGGACACAAAAAGTAGAAGAAATGCTGGAGTTGCTGCATAAAGGCGATGCTGTTATGCAAATGATGCAGGTGACGGGCGAAGAAGGGGTAACATTAGAAGATTTTGTGACCTACCAAAAAGCAGTTTTTATGGATATGGTGTTTTTGCAACAAGATGCTTTTGATAAGGTTGATGCATCGGTGTCATTAGCAAGGCAAAAAATGTCATTCAGTAAGATCTATAAGTTGGTGCATCTGGATTATCATTTTGCTGAAAAAACCGAGGTGCAGAATTATTTCACTCGATTGACAGGGCTGTTCAAGAATTTCAATTACGCCGAAGAAAATTCTCCCGATTATTTCGATTTATTAAAGCAAATCGACCGGTTGGCTGAGTTGATGGGTGTTTTATAACCCTCTCCAGCAGGAGAGGGCAGGCTAAGGGCACTGCCTTTAATATGCAAGGTTGGGTTAGCGGCAGCGTAACCCGACAATATTTAGAAAATCGAGGATTATATTGCCGCTCATCTACCTTGCAAAATTACAAATGCTCTTAAACTTAATGGCAGTGAGGCTAAGGGGGAATAAAACGATTATTTTTTTCTCAAAAAATAATACAAATATTTACACTTAAGTATCATTTCCGAACCTTGTTTTTCAACGACCTTACAGGTTTCATATTTTTCTCGTCCCGGTGTAGATTGTTTTTTGATGGCGCCGTCGACAATCGAATATTTTAAAGGGATTTCAAAAGTCCCGGTCCGGCCTCGGGTATCCGTTGATTTGGTGTTCAAAGTGCCGTCTTTTTGGAAAGTCCATTCGGTGTTGAGAGGGCTTTTGGTTTTGTCCAAAGCGGCAGCTTCGGCATAAACCTCCCACTTTCCAAGTATTTCGGAATTATCCTTCAATTGTATTTCAGCACTGGCGGTGAAAGGAACTGCTAAAGCAGCCAGTATCAAAATTTTAGTTATTTTTTTCATGGCAAATCCTTACTTGGTTTGAAAACATGTTAGCAAATTGTAACATACTGCTGGATGGACTCTAATATTTCGATCCTGTGGTAGGATACGCCACAAACACGCAGCAATCAAAGAAAAAGATAAATGGCTATACAGGATAATTTTGAACAACAACCATTAAGATATTTCACCGAGAAAGCCTACCTGGATTATTCCATGTACGTCATTCTTGACCGTGCTTTGCCCCATATTGCAGATGGACTGAAGCCGGTTCAACGACGCATCGTCTATGCGATGTCTGAGCTAGGGTTGACGGCGCTGGCCAAATATAAAAAATCTGCCAGAACGGTGGGGGATGTATTAGGTAAATATCACCCGCATGGTGATTCGGCTTGTTATGAAGCCATGGTGCTGATGGCGCAACATTTTTCTTATCGTTATCCCTTGATTGATGGCCAGGGAAACTGGGGTTCGCCTGATAATCCCAAATCATTTGCGGCGATGCGCTATACCGAATCAAAATTAACGCCTTATGCGCAAACATTGCTCAGCGAGCTGGGGCAGGGAACGGTTGAATGGACGGACAATTTTGACGGCACCCTTAAAGAGCCGCAGCTTTTGCCGGCCCGGTTACCCAATGTTCTTTTGAACGGTTCGATGGGTATTGCGGTGGGCATGGCAACTGATATTCCGCCGCATAATCTTCGCGAAGTGGCAAGTGCATGCATCAGGTTACTGGATGATCCGGAAACAGCGGATGTAGTTTTATTTGATTGTGTCCAAGGTCCGGATTATCCAACAGAAGCTGAAATTATTACTTCTAGGGAGGATATTCAGGCTATGTATCAAACCGGGCATGGCTCGATCCGGATGCGCGCAAGGTATGAGCGTGAAGGAGAAAATATCATCATCACGGCATTGCCGCATCAGGTTTCAGGAGCCAAATTACTGGAACAAATTGCCGCACAAATGCAGGCTAAAAAATTGCCCATGATTGAAGATTTGCGTGATGAATCCGATCATGAAAGTCCAACGCGTTTGGTTGTCATTCCAAGATCCAAGAGGGTCGATGTCGA
Organism: Methylomonas sp.; assembly: GCA_026989395.1. Classification (GTDB taxonomy): domain Bacteria; phylum Pseudomonadota; class Gammaproteobacteria; order Methylococcales; family Methylomonadaceae; genus JALSJK01. The sequence goes on along the minus strand of JALSJK010000011.1, from coordinate 23,503 downwards.
AGCAGTCATGTCGCATTTGTTTGCAACCACGGATCTGGAGAAGAATTACCGCGTCAATATGAATATGATTGGCTTGGATGGCCGGCCAAGGGTAAAGGGGCTGAAGCAAATTTTGCAGGAATGGCTGATATTCAGGACAGAAACAGTTCGTCGCCGTCTGCAATATCGTTTGGACAAGGTATTGGCAAGGCTGCATGTGCTGGAAGGTTTGTTGATTGCCTATCTTAATATTGATGAAGTAATTGCAATCATTCGCTCTGAAGACAAGCCAAAACCCGTGTTGATGGAGCGTTTTGGGATTACTGATATCCAGGCGGAAGCCATTCTGGAATTAAAATTACGGCATCTTGCTAAGCTGGAAGAGATGAAAATCAGGGGTGAGCAGGATGAGCTTGAAAAAGAGCGGGATGCTTTGAGTAAAACCCTGGGGTCAAAAAAACTGTTAAACCGGTTGATCAAAAAAGAGATTGAACGGGATGCAGAAAAATATGGGGATGATCGTCGCTCGCCCATTGTTCAGCGCGGTGCCTCCAAAGCACTGGATACCAGTGTGTTGATCAATAATGAACCCATAACCATAATTTTGTCAGAAAAGGGCTGGATTCGGGCGGCTAAAGGTCATGAAATTGATGTCAAATCCTTAAATTATCGTGCTGGTGACGGGTTTCTGGATGCAGCTTTCGGCAGAACTACCCAACCCGTATATATCCTGGATTCAACGGGTCGGTTTTATACCACAACAACACATGATTTGCCTTCTGCGCGCAGTCAGGGTGAGCCATTAACGGGCAGGCTAAAACCTCCGGCAGGGTCGCTGTTTAAATATTTATTGGCCGGGAATCCTGATGATTGGTGCTTACTGGCCAGCAGCTATGGTTATGGTTTCAGAGTGCAGTTAAAAGAATTAGCCAGTAAAAACAAGGCGGGTAAATTAGTTATTTCATTGCCGGATGGAGCTGAAGTATTGCGTCCTGCCCGTATTCAAAATGATTCTGATTTGTTGGCAGTTGTGACGCAGCAAGGCAGGCTGTTAATCTTTTCTGTCGAGGAGTTGCCGGCATTGACGAAAGGAAAAGGTAATAAACTGATTCAGATTCCTACGGCTGATTTAAAGGCGGGGAAAGACAGGGTTATTGCTGCCGCAGTTATTCCAAAAGAGGGTTCTTTAAAAATTATCTCTGGAAAACGGCATTTGACGTTAAAAGCTGTGGATATCGATCATTATTCAGGCAGTCGGGCAAAAAGAGGGCTGGCATTACCGCGGGGTCTTCAGCGGGTTGATGAGCTTTTGTCGGCGGGGTGATTTCAGTATTCTTCCGTACCGCAGCGTTGTTAGCTGCTCCTGTGCGGGCCGGTTAAAATTTGGAAATAAAAAAAGGCGCCAGTTTGCATGGCGCCTTCTACTCTTTCACTAAAGGAAAGAATTAAGTTTTAGCTTGATTTCTTGGCACGGAAACCAACAAAACCTAACAGGCCTGCGCCGATCAGCCAAGCTGCTGCGGGTTCTGGGACGTTGTTTGCAACGTCATAATCATAAGTCACAGTACCATCACACTGCGCTTGTGTATTCTGGGCTGCAGTGAGATTGCCTCCGCCACCAACAAATTGGGAATTTGTCTGGGTAGAGCATGAAATATCAAAAGTGCCAGCACCAATAAAAGCTGCGAGATCTGAGCCAGTAAAAGTAAATGATCTGGATGAATCATCAGTCTTCGACCCTAGATCCAAAGAGCCCTGAGAAGCAACGGTTGCTGGTCCACCTGTGTCAGCAAGTATGGTCTGCAAATCTGGTGAAAACAGCAAGTCTCCAGTCAGGACGCTATCCAACGGACTTAGCGTCGAATCATAAATGAAGTTAAGGCCTGAATTGTATGCAAAAGTTTGGTCTTGAGCCGCTGTGTTGTTGATTATAGTTGAACTCACAGAATGTGCGGAAATTTCAACAGTCACACTTGTCAGATTACCTAAACTTCCATCAAATAGGTCTAAGCTCCCAGTTTCGTTGGATAATTCTGTGGTTGATAAAGGTGTTAAAAAAGAATCAGTTACTGTAGCAGCCTGTACCCCAGCCGAAACAGCCAAAGCGCCTGCCATCAATAAAGAAGGAATAGCTTTTTTCATATTATTTACTCCTAAATAAAGTTTAAAAAAGTGTTGTTAAAATTGTGAGTCAATAATTTTGACGCACTATTCCTATTGTAATGAATGCGTAACTAAAATCTATCCGGTTTGCGAGAACGCGTTATTCGTAATCTGGCTATCCGACCTTTATTTTTTTATTTCGGGACTTAAGTAAGGTTTGTGAGGGCTTTTCTCCAAACTGTTTTTGGTAATGACTGGCAAATCGGCTTGGATGGGTATAGCCGACTTCCATGGCGACCTGAAGTACCGTTGTATCTTGATCGGGAGCTTGTAATAAAGCACGGGCCTTGATTAGCCGGCGAAAATATACGGCGCCCATTGGTGTGCAATTACGAAAATTGCGGAAAGCTTTTTGCAATGCACGTTCGCTGACATTGGCGACTGTCGCCAGATCCTGTAGCATAATGGGTTCATGCAGATGCTCATCTATCCATGTTTCAACCGCTTTGATCCATTGATAACGGTTTTCCTGTTGTTTGGTGCGTTCTCTTTCGCGTCTGTCAAGGCAATCAATAAAGGCTAACAGCAAGGTTTTTTCCAGGTGCTGCCATTTTTTTGAATTGGGGTGCCGGGAATTAGGGTGGTTCAATTGATGCGCACACCATAGGCTTAATGAGCGCAGAAATAGGCCTTGCGAAGACTGGTAATCAATTTCAGTGGCTTTAGGTAATTGTGGGGTGGTTTTGCCAAACCGGGTGCTTAAAGCTTGTTCCACAGCAGTTTTGTCAAAATCGACAAAAAGCGCTCTGATGGAATCCACTTCCATTTGCATTTTCTCGGAAGAAAAATGGATAACCCCCGATTCATATTTGGCCTCTGCTTTGTCGGAGGCAACCTGGTAGTCGATATCACCATCCAGAAGGATATGAAATGAATACCGCGCTTCCACCTGTTTGGTGCTTTCCAGGACCAAGTCTGCCGGGCAATGGATATAGGAGAGACTGACAATATTCAGGTCGACTCTGTTGATGTGAACAAAAAAATCAGAGTCACCCTTTAAATAGGTATTGTGCTCTTCCCAAAGCAAATTAGTGATCTTTCGGGATTCTTCAATATCATTAGTTGTCAGCAGGTGATGATTACTTAACAACTCATAATCTAGAATAGTCATAATGTTTCAAGTAAGGTTACTTCCAGTTTCCCTGGGCTTTGTTTAATTCGGCTTCGGTTCTCAATGCATCAAACTGAGCGGCAATGGCTCGGGAATTGGCGCTGTCACGCGCTACTTCTGATTCAATATAGCGCGTTACCGTCACTGTTCCGGCTTCACGTTGTTGTTTGACCATTCGATAGGCTTCTTCGGCTGATGCTATGGCGGTAATTGTAACATCAACCCGGGCTAAAGCCTCTTGTAATCTCAAATAGGTAGTTTTAACTTCATTTTCAATGTTGAGTTGCAAGCGTTTTTTTGTTGCTTTGATTTCCGCCAATTTACTTTGCGCTTTGTTGATGCGTTCATTGGTCGCAAAACCAGAAAAAATATCCATTTCAAGATTGACGCCGGCGGTTACATAATCTTTGCGTGAAGAAAAGCTACCATCTTTACTGTCCTGGCCATAACTGACATAAGCATTGACTCGGGGCAAATGAGCACCATAGGCAGCTTTTAAAACCCTTTCCTGGCTGGCAATTTGTTTGTTGATGGCTTGAATTTCAGGGCGTTGCGCCAGTGCTGTTTTAAGAATATCAGAAAAAGCTGCGGGTGCTTGAGGCAACGACCATTCCGATTGTTTGGTGATGGCAAAAATTTCATTCATATCCAGACCCAGCAGGGTTTTTAATCCGGTTTTTGCTAATTCGATGTTGTTTTTTGCCCGAATTTTTGCCTCTTTCGCCTGGGCAAGTTGCACCTCGAGTGATAACAGATCGGATTTTAATAAGGTGCCCGCTTTGTAGCGTTTTCTGCTTTGCTCCAATTCGCTGGATACTGCTGTAATGGAGCTTTTGCTTATCTTGTATGCTTCCTGTGCTGCCAGATAACCATAGTAAGCCGAAATAACTGCCTGTGTCAGGTTGTTTCGAATTGCATTTTTTTCAAGGGTTGAAGCTTCAACGCCCAATTGTGCGGCTTTGCTAAGTTGATAGTCCTGGCCGCCACGAAACAGGGAAATATTGGCGATGACTTCCGGGCGCAGATTTTCCACTCCACCGGGGTTATTAAAATCAGAATTAAAATCCAGCCGTCTCTGATTGATGGTATGTGAAAAAACCATTGCCGGGTTTTCGGTGTATTGATAAGAGTAGCGAGCGGTAATTTGTGGATAAAAACTGGATAAAGCCAGCCCAAGCTGCGCTTCGGCCTGGTTGATTCTTTGCTGGGCGATTTCTAAATCAGGATTGTGATTGAGGGCATAGTCAATCGCTTGTTCCAATGTAAAAGAGCTGGTTTTTTCAGCAATATTTGCTGTATTTTCTTTAACTGAAAGGTTTAGAGAGTTATCTTGACTGTTTGCATTTGAGCCCAGGCAGCTTAAAGCAGAGTACATAATGACGTGCAAGATAGGTTTTTTTTGGATTTTCAACATGATAATGGTCAGAATGTCTGTCTACATTAGAAAATGGTTATATAATAAGCGATTTGTATCTGATATGCCAGTTTGAGCAAATGCCTTATTTTTTAATATTATTACTTTTTTCTTTTGGCGGTCATGCCGAAGCCGAGAATAACAAGATTGCTAACGCCTGGAAGCTGTCGCCTTTGGTGCTGCCCGATTTGGAAAATAAACAACGTAATTTATATGGCTGGCACGGCAAGGTCATTATTTTAAATTTCTGGGCGACATGGTGCGGACCTTGTCAAATTGAAATTCCGTATTTGATAAAATTCCAGAAAAAATATGCAGCAAAGGGGTTGCAGGTTGTCGGTGTTGGCCTTGATGATACCCGAAAATTACAGAACTATGTCCGTACAGTCGGTATCAATTATCCGGTGCTGCGAGCAGACCCGGAAGAGAATTTTTCTTTATTGGCGACCTGGGGTAATCCTTTTGGTACATTGCCCTACACCGTTGTAATTAATCGCCAAGGAGGCTTTGTGTTAATGCATCAAGGCATTTTTTCCGAAGCAATTTTTAATCAATTTGTATTGCCGTTGTTATCAGCAGATCTTGAATAAACAGTAGGAGCCTGCCTTTAGTCGCGACCGTAACGAAAACCAAATCGAGGCTAAAGCACGCTCCTACCGTTTATCGATCACTGATCTGCCATTGAATTTTATGTTTGGCGAGTAGTTGTTCCAGATAAGGCTTCATTTTTTCATTGATCAGTGCTCGCCGAACCCGGTCCTTAATATCAGCAAAAGATTTTTGTTCGGCAGGTTTCCGATTGACAATCATAATTAGATGGTAACCTTTTGGTGTTTCGATAATCTCGCTGACTTGTCCGTCTGGCAGATTTTTCAGGTTTTTTTCAATTTCGGGCGAGCCCGTGTTTTCCTTTAGCCAGCCCATATCGCCAGAGTGTTGTTTTCCGTAAGGATCAATAGAATATTGTTCTGCTAGTTTGAACAGGCTTTCACCTGCCAGTATCCTGGATCGTAATTCTTCAGCCAGCTTTTTTTCGGCAACCACAATCTGGCCGATTTGCCGGCGTTCAGGGATGTAGCCTAGTTCTGGATGCCGCTGAAAATAATCGATAAGGGTTGCTTCTTCAGGAATCCATTGTTTTTCCAGGCGCTCAAGAAGTTTCTGGCTTAATAGATGTTGACTGTAATCCTGAATTTGCCTGTCAACCTTAATTCCGATGTTTTTGGCTTGCAGAGAAAATAACAGGGTTTCTAGCCAATCTTCCAGGCTTTTGTAAATTGCCGTTTTATTTTCAAGCTTGATATCAGCACTTTGAATATCACGATATCGAATGACAAAACCATCGCCTTTGGCGAGAATATCGTTATCTGATAGCGGCTCCTCAAGGTCGTTGAGGAAAATTTGCAGCTGATATTTTTGTTTTAATTTTGTTAATGCATTTTGTTTAAGTTGTTTGAATTGTTTTGCAATGTACACGGACCGTGCAGCTTGTATGGCATTGACATCTCGAATACTGCTGAGTTGTTGTTCATAGGTGTCTGGGATTTCGATGGTATTATGCAGGTTATTTAGATAACGCTGCGCAAGCAATCCCGCTTTAAATTGATTGATTTCCTGAATGTAGTTTTGATCTTTTTCCAGATCCGTCTGTTTGGCTTCCTGAAACAGTGCTTCTGAGTGAACTAACCGCATTAACATATCTCCTCGAAGATAGGCCTGGTCTTTTTCGTCCATGGAAGGAAATTGAGTGGCGAAAGGAGCAGCTTTTAAGGCTTTTTCCAATTGTGATTCCGTAATCTCAGTATTGCCAATACTAACCAGTACTTGACTGGTCTGCCCAATAGAAGAGTTAAGTATTGAAAAAATCAGGGAAAAAAATAAGGCAAGGTATTTCATGTGTGAGGGGGTAATTGCAGAAAGTGGTATAGAGTTTTTGAAACTCCGGACCTGAATAAACAGGCCCGGGGTTATTCAAAACGAATAGTTACTTTGGATTTTTGCCTCCTAAATCCGGAGCATTCGCATGTATCCAGCTAATTGCGGCATCCAGATCGTTTTTGATTTTCTTGCCATTATAAGTTAATGCTTCAGCGACCAGTGGAACACCGGTTTTGTTGGTTTCGTGGCAAGAAGCGCATAATAAAGGTCCATGGCTGCCGTCAGGATTGTATTGAGTAGCCTGTTTATATGTTGTTGGGTCAACCGTTGGTGTGACTGGATATAAGCCATGAATAGATTCATGACAAGCTTGGCAGGCAAGTCCTGCGTGGCCTTTTGAGTAACGCATCAGGCTGTATTTTCCAGGCTGGTTAATTGGGAAAGCAACCCCGCCCTGACCTTCAACAAAAGGTGGCGCATGGCAGTCTGCACAATGTGGCGCACCGGGAGACAGCCAGTAATCACGGCCATGGCTGGCAGCTGAATAAGGCACTGCGGCAATTCCGGTCGCCTCTTTGGGTAATGACAGAGCAGCAAGTTTTGCCGTTGGATTTGCAGATAAAATGGAAACATTAACATCGCCATCCGCATCTTTAGAGATCAACGGCTTGCCATCTTTGGTTGCAATTACAACAATATCTGGCGTCATCCTGGTTTTTGACCAGGTCAGCAAAATACCGGATTTTCCTGGTGTGTCATGGCCGTTTTTATCGAGCACCACTTTAGGATCAAGATATTTTTCCTTAAGCGTTGTACTGTCAACACCGATAGCAACGGCGATTTCATCTAGAGGCAGGTTACGGATAGTTTCGCCGGTTTGTTTAAAGGCGTTTTGCAGATTATCGCGTTGATATAATTCCCTTGATAACTGGTTATGGCAGTTGGTACACCACATGCCTTTACCATTTTTGCTAATGCCTATTTTAGAAACATTTGTCTGCATCCATTTGCCAATGTGATTCAGGTGTTCAGGTGTGCCGACGCCATCTTTGTCCTTGTTTGGGTTTGAATGGACATCGCGGCCGGCAAAACAGCCGCCTTTGGTGTCGCGGTTGTCAGCATTGGCATAGAAATTTTTGCCATCAGGTGAAATGGGGTAGCCATCCATAGAGCCATCTTGTCTATGTGCCGGGTGGCAGCCAGCACAGGTTCCGGTACGGCCTTCTGCATCAGGCAGTGGCCGTATGGTTTGATGAACTCTGTGCAAGGCTTCTGATAAGGCCATGATGGGCGTATCCCAGGACTCCATGGTTTTACTGCCGGATAATACCTGGGCAATGCCTTTGGATTGTAAGACGCCAATGACATTATCAGCATGACATTGTTGGCATAAAACCGGATCGCCACCCAAGCGGTTTTGAGTGGCGCGGCTGGAAGGATCATAATTGGCAATAAATTGGGTGCCATGACGGGCGTCATGAATTTGTAAAATTGAAATGGAAGTGGCTTTTAAATCTGCCATGTAATCAGTTGCCCCGAGTCCTTTCCAGAATGCTTTTTCCTGCTTGTAAAGGGTAAAGGTTTTGCCATTGGCATTCTCATTGGCATGGCAATTAGAGCAATTGGGTACATCGATGGGATTGGTGCCGATAAATTTGACAGGCTTGCCTGTGTGACTGTCAATCACGGGCTTTTTGGTTTTGGCGTCAACCAATGCGACCCAGGCTTCCTGGTAGGGTCGAATATCACTTTCAACGATCTCAAGCGGGCTTTTTTTCATCAGCTCGTCATAAAACGGTGTCAGTGGCAAGCCCAGTGCATCCCAAATGCCGGGGTTGGTTAACACAATGGGCACATTATCCAGTACCGGGGATTTGGTATAGACCACGGTGCCGGTTTCGCCGGTGTAGTGTAAATGACCATCCTTAAGCGGTGCTCCAGAAGGGCCGGCATCTCGTGGTATGGGAAGTTCAATGCCAATACGCTTTTTCTTGCTGTCCAGACTGGTTTTTTCAGGATTGCTGCCTTTCAGGTCTTTGTAGATATAAAGGTGGGTAAAATAGGCATTCCCGACATTTTCATGGTCACTGTATTTGCCATCTTTGTTAACATCATAAGGGATGTTCCAGTAAGCCAGTTTGGTGCCTTCAGAAAAAGTATTGTCAATATGACCATACTCCAGTTTCATGCGCTTTTTACCATCAACCAGTACGGTCGGGTCTTTAGGGTCGGATTTCAGTAATTGTGGGAACTGATAGGGTCCAGTTGCAGTTTTTACTACCTGACTTTGAATGGAGTTATAAGGAGGCAGGATGCAGCAGTAAGAAAAATCAAAACCGGTACAGTGCATGCCCAGCTCATAATTAATGGTGATGTTGTAATCATTCTTGGGTTTATAAGGATCCGTTTTTTTAATGATTTTTGGAATGTTTTCAACTGGTTTTTCTGAGTTCTCCATGTTGAATGGTTTAACTTTTGCCGATACTTGGGTTGATGTTATCAGGCAGCCAAACATAATTGATAATAGGTGTCTGGGTTGTAGGCTTGTCATTTTCTTACCATAATTTGTACGACGTTTTATAACAGGTTTTATTTTAAAAAGCAGAACCCGGTTTAACGCCTAATTTTTTTAACAGGATTGCCATAGGACAAAAGCCGGTAAATGCCGATTGCAGTAAATTGGCACCGACAAATCCAGTAAACCATAACCAGTTAATCGAGTGCCATACTGCCAAGCATACACTTAGTAAAATAAATGTTCCAGCAATGGCAAGAACCATACGATCAATTGTCATAGTCTATTCTTCTGTGTTGTAGGGAAGTCAAAGATCTAGGTTTATTTAAGTTGCAAATAATATTGGGCCAGGTCATCAATTTCTTCTTCTGATAACTGTTTAGCGATCAAACGCATTCTACTGTATACATCATTACTTCGGTCACCAGTTTTGTATGCCTTTAATGTTTCAGAAAAATATTCCGGCTGTTGGCCTGCCAGTGCCGGAATATCCATTACTTCTCCCTGGCCTTCAGTGCCGTGGCAAGAAGAGCATGGAGGTAAAATTCTCTTGCTTTCACCGCGGGTCGCCAGCTTTTTTGCGCGCTGAATGGATTTAGGGTCTGCCTTTTTTTGTGGGGGAAGTGCCAGGGTGCTGAACCAGACTGCCAGATCGGCGGTGTCTTGTTCACTCAAGCCAGCTGCAACTGATGACATTAATGGGTGCGAACGGCTGTTATCAGCATAATCACGTAGTTGCTTATAGGTGTAGGTTGCCAGTTGTCCAGCCAGGGAAGGATAGCCTGGCATCGGACTAACGCCGTTTTCGCCATGACAGCCTGAGCAGGCAATAGCCAGCTGTTTACCTTTGTCGGCATTGCCTTGTTTAACAAAGTTTAGTAATTCTGGAGTCCATGCAATTTTTGAAGAAGACTCAGCAATTACTAAAGAGGGTGCAATCAATACAGCAGATAAAAGTAATTTTTTCATTTTTAATACCCCCATGGGCTTGAGCCATGTGTATCCATAAAAAAGAATTGCAGGATTGGAATGGCAAAACTGAGCGCCATTAAGCCTGCAATGACTTTATTCCAGAGAGTGAAGTCATTCAAGAACTCCGGTAGATTTTTTACGGGATGATAAGTGGAAGCATATTCAACTTCTCCAGAAAAAGATTCTGTGCTCTTAAATTGAGTCATTACCAGAATGTAGATAAATACACAGGCAGACCCAAGGAGCACCAGACCACCAACAATCATGGCAAATTCATAGGGTTCCCAAGCCAAAGTAAGGATGCTGTTGTATTCAACAGAGGAAATCCGCCGGGGTTGACCCAGTAAACCTAGAATATGCCAAGGCGTAGTTAAAATGGTCATGCCGATAAACCAGGTCCACAGTTGTACTAACGCCATTTTTTTGGAAAACAAAGCCTTGCCCGTCATAATTGGCCACAGGTAATAGGCGATGGCAAAGTACATAATGACCGTTGTGCCGGCAAAAATGAGATGAAAATGGCCTGGAACCCATGCGGTATTGTGAATCATAGCATTCATCGCATAACTGGCATTAACGATGCCGCCGAAACCGCCAAAAATTAACATTAGCAAAGATAAAATAATGGCGAGCACCATCGGGTTAGTCCAGGGTAGAGAGCCAATCCAACTAAGCAATCCTTTTCCGCCACGTAGTCGGGCGGCAATTTCCATTGAGGCGATAACTGTGAAACCGGTGATAAATGTCGGCAAGGTAACGACGAATGTGCCAAAGCCATGCAACATTTTCCAGCCTGCGGCTTGTTCAGGATCCATGTATAGATGGTGGAAACCAATTGGTAAGCTGAATACGACTAAGACAATAAAAGCAGCTCTGGCCATTTCGTCGCTGAATAAATAGCCTCCAGCTTGTTTTGGGACAAAAACATAAAAAGCAATGTAGGCAGGAATTAGCCAGAAATAAACAATGGGATGCAACGTCCAGGCAAACAAGGTTCTTGCCAGGCCCGGGTCAATAGTATCCATCCACCCTAAAGCAAAAGGTATAAGTTGGAAAACCACTTCCATGGCAACTCCAGCGCTTGTCCAAAGCCATAAAAAGGCATTTGCAACTGTCGCAAACATGGCCAAAGGTACGGGCTCACCTGGGTTGTCCTGTTTCCATTGCTTCATCATCATAATCATGATGTAGCACCACATCCAGGAGCCTACGACCAGTAATGCAGCGCCGATATAAAAAATATAATGGGCGTGAATGGGCGGATAGAAAGTATACAGAACGGATGCCCGGCCTGTTAATAATGGAATGGCTGCGAGAACTACACCAAATAACGTAACCGCAAAGCCAGTCCAGGCTAGTTTGATGTTCCAGATGGGGCGTTTAAGGCTGGTAGCAGCAGTGAAATAACCAAAACCCATAATAAAAAAGGTTGTCAGCACATAAGCCATTAATACGCCATGGGTACTGACTGATGCAAAATAAACAGGGGCTGACTCTAACGGGGGAAATAATCCACTTCGCTCAAGCACTTGATATTCACCCATGAAGCAAGCAAGAATAAATGCGATAAAAGCAACCCAGAAATTGCTTAACGCGAGTTTTTTGACGGCTGCATCATTCATTGCCTGTCTCCTCTGTTTTTGTTATTGAAGGGGCCTGCCAGGTTTCTTTTGCTTCAACAGTAATATTACTCCACATATGATCATGGCCGAGTCCGCAGTATTCGTTGCACAAGAGAGGATATTTGGCGGGTTTGGGAAAACTTGTGGTAACTTCAGAGACATAGCCAGGAACAATCATGGTGCTCATGTTGGTCATCGGCATATGTACGCCATGTAAAACATCCATGCTGGCCCAACGGAAAGTCACTGGGGTTTCTGCCGGGACGGTGACGTGTTTTGGAAAAAAGCCATAACGAGCGGCAACAATTCTGACTGTTATTTTGCCCTTTTCATCGACCTGGACGCCAAGGTTATCTTCGGCAAATTCTTTGGTGAGGTGCAGGCGTGCCGAATTGATGGTTTCGACATTGCTAGGAGCATCGATGCCATGAATAAAAGAATCTATCATGATGATACCCACGAATAACCCGGCCATCCCTATTGAGATATAGCCCCACTTTTTCTCTAATGGATCAATATGCATGATTCACCTCAGTTAACTGCGCCGCGAGGTAAAAATACCCCATAATAGAGGAAAAGCCAGCCCACGACAAAGCTAAGACCGACAACCAGCATTAATGTCCAGGTGCCTACTGGAGGGCTTTCAATGATTTTCTTTTTTTGTTCTTCGTCAAGCGGTTTCATGATTCACCTCGTGGTTGGTTTATTGTGCCACATTCATTAACTGCGAAGATCCGGCTTTGTAATATCCTTATATAGTTTTCCTGTAAGCAATATAAATGAATTGGAAACAGAATTCTAAGTTTATTAAAGTTTAATAATATACAAATATTGAGAAAAAGGTCAAATAAAAATATGATATGTTAGGTGATTTTGAAATTTGGTAATAAAAAACAGGAGTTATAAGGGATTAATTTCATTTTGCCAGATTTATGTTCTGAGCCGGATTTAATTTGGCTGCGCTGATTTTCAGTTTCATGGCTAAAGCCATTCCTAAAAGATATCAGGTAATTTAACAAAGTAAAATCAAGCTAAGATATAATTTTAACTCTGTTGGTGTATCAAATGCAGTTAGAATGCAGGGTGATTTCAATTCCATTATTTTTAAGTCAGGAACACGATTGCGGGTATCTTGAAAATCGACTTGAACAATCAGCGTTTGTTCGCCCTGATACTGAGCTATCAATTCCAATATACAGTCAACTATTGGCAAATGGTTTTCGACGAAGTGGCGATTTGGTCTATAAGCCATTGTGTAAACAGTGTTCTGCATGTGTTTCGGTAAGAATTCCTGTTGCTGATTTCAAGCCGTCACGAAGCCAAAAGCGGGTGCTGAAGAATCAGTCGATTATTAATATAACCATCAAGTCGGCCAGTTTTCATCAGGCTCATTATGATCTTTATTTAAAATATCAACAACACCGGCATAAAGGGGGAGGAATGGCGCAGTCCAGCCCCGAAGAATATTTCAATTTTCTTTCAAGTACCTGGTGCAATACCTTATTTGTCGAGATGACAATTGATAAAACGCTGGTTGCTGTTGCAATTATAGATCAATTAAATGATGCGCTATCCGCTGTCTATACTTTTTTTGATCCGGATTATTCTCGTTATGGTCTAGGTAATTTTGCGGTGTTATGGCAAATTCAGTATGCCAGGCAATTGAACTTACCTTGGTTGTATTTAGGTTACTGGATCAAGCAATGCCGGAAAATGTCTTATAAAAATCAGTATCGGCCCATTCAGGCATTTATTAATGAAGAATGGAGGTGTTTTGACAAAGATGAAGAAATCGAGCTGCCATGATTTTGTTTGTGATTCGGCGAAGTTTTGTGAAATCGATAAGATAAGTTAAAAACCAGATAGCAAAGCTCCTCAACAACCTTGTTTTATGTTAGTATGCCTTGCTTTTTAAACAAACAGATAACTAGAAGATGGCAAAAGAAGATCAGATTGAAATGGAAGGGAAGGTGATTGAAACCTTGCCCAATGCAATGTTTCGGGTTGAATTAGAGAATGGCCACATTGTGACGGCCCATATCTCCGGAAAAATGCGTAAACATTACATCCGCATTTTAACTGGGGATACAGTCAAAGTTGAAATGACCCCTTATGATTTAACAAAGGGGCGTATTACATTTCGTATGCGCTAAAAACAGTTTTACGATTGTTCGCTATTTTCAGGGACGCTTAATTCTTTGCTCTCAATTGCAAAGTCAAGTTTATTATCTTTAACAAAGACTCTCACATGGCCGCCATTGGCCAGTTTTCCGAATAATAAATCGTTTGCCAGAGGTTTTTTGATTTCTTCCTGAATCAATCTGGCCATTGGTCGTGCACCCATTTTAGGATCACAACCGTTTTCAGCCAACCATAGTCTGGCTTCCGGGTCTAAAGATAGCGTTACATGCTTATCGGTCAGTAAGGTCTCAAGTTCAAAAATGAATTTGTCGACAACATTGCCAACGATACTGATATCCAATGGTTTAAACTGAATAACTGCATCCAGACGATTTCTAAATTCTGGTGAGAAAGCTTTTTCAACTGCTTTCATGCTGTCACTGCTATGTTCCTGCTTGGTAAAACCAATTGAAGCACGACTACCTTCTTCGGCGCCGGCATTGGTGGTCATAACCAGAATAATATTTCGGAAATCAGTCTTTCGTCCATTATTATCCGTTAATGTGCCGTGATCCATGACTTGCAATAAGAGATTAAAAACATCTGGGTGGGCTTTTTCCAGTTCATCAAGCAATAATACAGCATGCGGGTGTTTATTGACCTGTTCAGTTAACAACCCACCTTGATCATAGCCGACATAACCAGGGGGCGCTCCGATCAAACGTGAAACGGTATGTCTTTCCATGTATTCAGACATATCAAATCGAATCAGCTCAACGCCAAGATTTTTTGCCAATTGCCGGGTAACCTCTGTTTTGCCAACCCCAGTTGGACCCGCGAACAAGAAAGAACCAATGGTTTTGGTGGTGTCTCGTAAACCGGCTCTGGCCATTTTGATCGCCGAAGCTAAAACTGTAATGGCTTCATCTTGACCAAAGACCAGCATTTTAAGATTTTTCTCAAGATCGAAAAGTTTGTCTTTATCGTTTGAGGAAACAGATTTTGGCGGAATTCGTGCTATTTTGGCAACAATACTTTCAATATCCGGGGTATCAATAATGTCTTTGCGCTCATTTTCAGGAAGCAGCCGTTGGCCTGCGCCAGCTTCATCAATGACATCGATCGCCTTATCCGGCAGGTGGCGGTCGGTAATGTACCGATCAGATAATTCAGCGGCAACCCGTAGTCCTTCCATGGAATATTTGATATCGTGGTGTTCCTCAAAACGGGTTTTAAGACCCTGTAGAATTTTATAGGTGTCATCAACGGATGGCTCGACAATATCAACTTTCTGAAAGCGTCTCGCTAAGGCGTGATCTTTTTCAAAAATACCTCGAAATTCCTGATAGGTTGTTGAGCCTATGCATCGTAATTGGCCCGATGCCAACATGGGTTTAATCAGGTTCGAGGCATCCATTACTCCACCCGAGGCAGAACCGGCACCTATGATGGTGTGGATTTCATCAATGAATAAAATTGAATTAGGTTCTTTTTTAAGCTGATTCATCAAGGTTTTAAGGCGTTTTTCAAAATCGCCTCGATATTTTGTGCCAGCGACCAGAGCACCAAGGTCCAGGGAGTAAATAATGCTGTTATTTAAAACATCAGGAACCTCTTCCTCGACTATTTTTTTTGCCAAACCTTCTGCAATTGCAGTTTTGCCAACTCCGGCTTCGCCTACCAGTAAGGGGTTGTTTTTTCTGCGGCGGCATAAAATCTGAATGGTTCTTTCTACTTCGTCTTCCCGGCCGATTAAAGGGTCAATTTTTCCTTCAATAGCTTCCTGATTCAAATTGGTTGCATATTTTTCCAGGGGGCTTTCGGTTTGTTCCTGAATGCTTGCATCGCCCGTTTCAGCGTCAGGCGAAGGTGATGATTCAGCTTCATCGTCCTGAGTGACTTTGGAGATGCCGTGAGCCAGAAAATTAACCACATCAAGACGATTAATATCCTGCTTGTGTAGCAGGTAAATAGCATGAGAATCTTGTTCGCTGAATAGAGCGACCAGCAAATTTGCTCCGGTAACTTCTTTTTTATCAGAAGCCTGGACGTGAAAAACCGCTCTTTGCAAAACTCGCTGAAAGCCTAGTGTTGGCTGGGTTTCCCTTTGTACTCCCTGAGGAATAAGGGAGATGGTTTCGTCAATAAATTGCGTTAGTTCACCACGCAAGGCATTGGCATTACAGTTACATGCTTTTAACACGGTAATTGCAGAGCTGTTATCTAATAACGCTAGTAACAGGTGCTCGACCGTGATGAATTCATGGCGTTTTTCATGGGCATTTTTAAATGCCTGATTTAATGTAAATTCAAGTTCTTTATTTAGCATGTCTGCTCCTACTTATGCCTCTTCCATTGAACATAACAATGGGTGTTGATGTTCTCGGGAATAGTCATTGACTATTTGTACTTTTGTTTCAGCCACATCTTTGGAAAAAACGCCACAAACGCCAACGCCACGAGTGTGTACATGCAGCATGACCTGGGTCGCCTTTTCTTCAGGCATGGCGAAAAATTGTGTCAATACCTCGATGACAAAATCCATCGGGGTGAAATCATCATTTATTAGGACCACTTTATACAGCGGTGGTTTCTTTAATTTTGGTTTTGCTTCCTGGACAGCCAGATCGCTGTCGTGGTCTCCAAACTGGTCTGATTCACTCATGGTTAATGATAACTAACTTACCGTAAATGCTACCTATACTATAGGGGCTGTTGCAAGCATTTTCAATACATACTCGTCTCATTTTTGGAATTAACTTGCTACTGTATCTTTATTGCGGGATGAAAAGCTAATTTTTTTGCTTGTAACCAGGTGGCTTCATTTTTCTTTCCAGTTACCAAAAATCAAGCTTACCAGAGAAAACAAAAAACCAAGCATGGCAGAACTTCATATAACATCTTATCTTTAAATCGAGTAAACTACAGCATTTTTTATATTACCGGAAATATATCATGGTTTGGAAGCCGCATGTTACTGTGGCTGCGGTTATTGAACGAGAGAACAGGTTTTTGTTTGTCGAGGAAGAAACTAGCAGGGGTCTCGCATTTAATCAACCCGCAGGGCACTTGGAAGAGGGGGAAGATTTAATTGCCGCAGTTAAACGCGAAGTTATTGAAGAAACTGCCTGGCAATTTGAGCCGGAAAATTTAGTTGCTGTTCAGCTTTGGCGGCGCTCACCTGAGCAGCCTAGTTTTTTAAGGATTTGTTTTGCAGGTCGCTGTCATTCATATAATCCTGAGCTTCAATTAGATGAAGGTATTGTGGCAACGCATTGGTTAACTCGAGAGCAAATTGCTGAGCAGCAGGAACGGCTAAGAAGTATTTTGGTTTTGAAATCTGTTGATCATTATTTGAACGGGGAGCGATATCCCTTGTCTATGATCAAATCTTTAATTGATTACGGTTCATGAGTAAAAATATTATCGTAGGTATGTCGGGTGGCGTGGATTCTTCAGTCACGGCATTGAAGTTACTTGAACAAGGTCATCATGTGACCGGTTTATTTATGAAAAACTGGGAAGAAGATGATGGCACTGAATATTGTACTGCGATTGAAGATTTGGCAGATGCCCAGCAGGTCTGTGACAAACTGGAAATTCCACTAAAAACAGTTAATTTTGCTGCTGAATACTGGGATGAGGTTTTTGAGGTTTTTTTGTCAGAATTTAAGGCTGGCCGGACGCCTAATCCAGATATCCTTTGTAATAAGCATGTTAAATTCAAAGCCTTTCTCGATTACGCGATTGAAGACTTAAAGGCTGATTATATTGCGACCGGACATTATGCGCGGATCAGTGAAGAAAATGGCGAATTTTTTTTATTGAAGGGTGTTGATCCCAATAAAGAACAAAGCTATTTTTTATATACTTTGGGTCAGCGGCAGCTTTCAAAAACCTTGTTTCCAATTGGTCATTTACATAAGCCTGAGATCAGAAAAATTGCTGAAGCGGCAGGATTTGATAATTCCCGGAAAAAAGACAGCACCGGAATATGTTTTATTGGTGAAAGAAAGTTTAAGGAATTTCTTGAGCGCTATTTACCTGCTCAGCCTGGAGAAATGCGAACACCGGAAGGACAATATATTGCCGAGCATCAAGGTTTAATGTATTACACGTTGGGCCAAAGACAAGGCTTGGGAATCGGCGGGGTAAAAAACGCGCCTGATGAACCTTGGTATGTGCTGGACAAGGATTTGGAAAATAATGTACTAATTGTAGGGCAGGGACATAATCACCCCTTGATGTTCCACACTGCTCTGGAAGCAGGTCAATTAGACTGGTGTAGTAACAAGCCGTTGGCAAAACTAATTCGCTGCCGGGCGAAAACACGTTATCGGCAGCCAGATCAAGATTGTACTGTGACACCTTTGGCACAAAACCGCTGCAAGGTGATTTTCGATCAACCACAGCGCGCGATAACCCCGGGACAATCCGTGGTTTTCTATGATGAAGAAATTTGCCTTGGAGGTGGGGTCATCGAATCAATTAGTCATGCTGAGCAATGAACGCGTGTGATGTAACAGTTATTCCAGGGCAATTTTTCCCTCAATACTGTGCTTGAGGCCAACATCAGGTAAATCCAAGGTCATTTTGATATTTAAACTTTCCGAACCTTGCAATTTTCCGGATTCAACTGCTTTCGAGATGGCGTGTTCAATTTCTCTCTGAGATGTTACCCCGACTTGTTTGAGAAATTTTCTCACTTCCATATTCAATGTGTCTTCATTCATTTTGATCCTCCTTTGTTTTAATAATTGTTTTCTTTTAACAGAACAAACAGCAACCTAAAAAGCTGTTTAAATAGCTGGACAATCGCCTTCCGAAGTTGCTGATTCTTTCTTATTCGCCTGGTTTGCGTAGCATTTTACGGACTTCACCAAGGTGCATTTCTTCCAAAGAAATCATGCGGCGCGCATATTCTTCCAGCATTACATTTTTGCCGTTAACGAGTTCTAGCAAATTACGGTATTCAGATAGAGCCAGTTGTTCATGTTCCAGCGATTCTTTCAGGATATCGCCAATATCATGGCGATGAGTTTCGAGTAAAGGTCCGATGCCTAAGGATGGGTGGCCGCCCAAGTGGGTTACTAATTCTCCCGCCTCAGTGGCATGATTTAAAGATTCTGTAGCCTGGCCACGCATCCATGAGACGATTGGAATTCGACCATAGCCAAAAACCATGAATGAATAATGGGTATAGCGGACAACGCCTGCTAATTCGGTTTCCAGGATTTTATTTAAACTTCCAATTACAGATTCAGTGTCAATATTGCTTTCAGTCATGACTTTCTCCCCCAGTTTTGTTAGCGAATGGTAATGGTATTCATTTAATAGATGTATTGAAAGGTATATTTATAATTAGGTATAAAGTTATATTCTGCCACTAATGCGAAGTCGACGATTTACTTGCCAATGGTAGAGCCGGGAAAGTAAAGGCCTGGTTAATGGTAAGCCAATTACCCATGCAAATGGACGCAGTATAGGCGCGCGCTTCATGAGCAATATATATGCGTCCAGTTCGGAATGGGTTTGTTTGTTTTCGTCTTTAATATGTAGCTCAGTCAGCGCTTTTTTAGGATCAATACCCAGCTTTTTTAACTCTCTTTCTCGACCAGTAATGTCTATCCAGCAAACCGGAGCACCGTTCTTTCCAGCGAGTTTTTCATAAGTTTGACGGTCTTTAACACATTTTGGACAGGCGCCATCATAAAAAACGCTAATTCTGCCTTCTGTCCGTGTCATATTGATAACCTCCGTTGGTTTTTTGATAGTTCAATTTGTTGGCAATAATCAAAAGACAAAAATAGCTGGCCAATGTTCAATGGTTATATAAGCCTGATTTAACCAGTCTTAACGACTATCATAAAATCAATAACATGTAACTTGTTGTTTTGTGAGGTTACTCGTTGACGCTTATTTCTCCTATTTGTTTTTAGTAAAAAAAGTTGCTGAATTTCAGGTTTGCGGTTAATACGGTGGTGGCATTATCGATTCTACCCCTTCGAATTCAACAGTTGGATGATGATTGACAATTACTTTACTGATTTCTTCAATCCTCTCTTTGGGGATGTCTATGATGACAAGCAATTCTCCATTTTCAATTGCCTCTTCATATTTTTTGAGTTTTGAATTACCAATTTGGAGTCCGATTAAACCACTGGCGATGCTTCCAATTGATGCGCCAAAAAATAAAATTCCTAAAATAGACCCGCCCGCTATTGCAAAACCCGCGGCACGCAGGGCAACTAGCCCGGCTAATAAACCAGTTGTCGCCCCTAAGGCTGCTCCTCTCTCAACAGCAGGAATGAAGTCAGTTTTTTCTAATAAAGTTGCTTCTGGAAGATCCTCCAGCGGGGTATCTCTTTTCGCTAAAACGTGAATGTAGCGATCTTCTATGCCATTATTACGAAGTTCATTCACGACTAAATGCGTGGTTTTGAGGTCAGGAACCAAAAAATATATTCTTTTCATGATGTCCACCAACTTGTAGAAAACAATTAATGAAAAATTACTTCAAAATGATTTTGCTTTAGCAGAGAATTTTTTTCGCTACTAAGGAACGAGCATGAAATAACTTGGGGAACCGGCTTGTCTTTTTAATTATTGGATAAGTCCAAAAACGTATAGTTCAGACTTTTTGAGCAGATACCAATGTTGGTGGGTATTAGTAGTAATGATAATTAATGATGTGGAGTGTGCTCGAATGGGCTTTCTGGTTCAATAAAACCAGGAAACTTGATCAATGCGTATTGAGAATGACATTGACTACATGCCTCATTGAGTTTGTAAAAGTAGAAATTAACCAGTTCACGATTACGCTGCTTAGCTGCAAGAGCCAACTTTCCAGCGGTTTGATGGAATTGGAAATCTATTTTTTTAAAATCAGTTGGCAAAATACGCTGCAAAGTTTGTCGTTGTTGAGCTGTCAGCTGGTGTTGCATAATATAGCTTTGCTTTATTTGACTGCCAATATCAGATATTTTTTGCCAATCCGCAGTTGCAATAGCAGGGACCAATTCCATCATGGATTTACTGATTGCTTGCATTTCCAAAGTTAACAGTAGACTGATATCTCCTGGCAAAGGCGGAAGCTGCTGATGTGCGTGCTGGTTTTTTTGTGTAAGGCCGTTGTTTCTTGCAGTACAAGCAACCAATAAAAGCGTCACCGCTAAGCTAAGCTAAAGAATTGGATAAAGTGTTTTTTCACTCGGCGGCTTTTTTAGGTCTTATGACTGTGTATTTTCATGGAAAATCCATTCATGGACAGGGTTGCCAGCGACTAAATGTTCGTTAATAATCCTATCCAGTTTGTCTTCAGTGATATTGTAATACCAGACTCCTTCAGGCTGAATACACAGGATTGGACCTGATTGGCAAATCCCTAGACAAACGGCTTTATTACGAAGAATTCTAGCTTTCCCTTTGTCTAAGCCTGCATCAGCAAGTTTTTCTTTTAATTTATTGAATAAATCCAGGCCATTGATGCTTCCATTACATTTCTCGCCAATACAGACTAAAACATGGCGCTGGTAGGCTTCCATTGTTGGTTTTCTTGATTCTGACATCCTGATACCTCGAAATCTATGGTTTACCCCCGCATTAAGTACGAAGTTCAATGCAGGGGCAAGGAAATAGTTAGCTTTCTTTATCTATAATGACTTTATCGTCAATAACCAGTTTTGAAAGCCCACCTTGTGATAGGCGCAGAGTGCAAAGTGCATTTTTAAAATGTTGTCCTTTTTCGCCTACCCATTTCATGGTGATATAAGTATCTTTATCGCTTTCAGTTTCGGAAGGGAAGAAAACCTGATCACCGGTATGTTGCTTTATTGCTAATGGGCATTTTTTATTAGCCATTGATTGCATGGCGGCATAAGTTCTGATCATTGCGGCTGCCTGGGCTTGTTCAGGAGTCTGTTGCTTATTGGTTCCAACTAATAAAAAACCTGCTCCAAATGCGAATGCAACGGCGAGCATTATTTTTTGAACTTCTGACATTTTTCTCTCCTCATTTTTTTATGATTATTTCGTATTTATACTTTGTGCAGTCACGACTACGGATTTCTAACGACTGAGTTTTTGCCGATAGCTGCGTTACTAAAACAGTTGCGTAGCTTGCTATGCGCCTGTTTTAGTGCTTTGCTCTCGACAAAAATCAGTGCGCTATAAATTCCGCATCCGTGACCGCGCGAAGTATAACTTGCGTTAAAACTTTCGAAAATCCTGTCCGCTACTCGTAACTTCCACGTTGTTGGTGTGTGTATTATGAACGATTATTAGCAAAAGGTAATAATCTTTTTTTTAAAGTGATTTTATCGCCATTAATATGGGCTATTGTTAATAACATTAATTTAAAGAGGTTTTGCAAGCGTCTTGATATATCAATAGTTGGCTCGGTTGTTGATATTTTTTTCAGAACAGCAATACGTTCATAAACTTTTTTGACAAGTTTCTCTGTTGACCAATTCAGGTAAGGCTTGAATTCCTTAATGTTCCCAGTAGTTTGGCTGTTAAGTTTTGACTTTTGTAGGGAATCGAAATTAATGCCAGATTTAAGCGATTCCAGGAAATATTTGTTCTCCAGCCCGGAAATTATTTTTTTAGCCTCAATTTTCTCCTGTAATGCAGTTCGGAGGAAGTCGAGATTTTGTGCCATCTCCATTTCTATAGAATCTTTTAAAACTTGTTTTTGTAAGTTTTTTGCATAGAGGTTATCAAAAATAGCATATAAGTCCTGAATAATTGTCATTTTCTATAATGGTCTGTGTATGTCCTTGTTTCAAATTAGATATTGCAGGGAAATTCAGGAAATGGCAACGTATTTTTTTTCATAAAAGCAATTAGCAGTAATTTGACATAAATAAATAACAAAAGTATTGTGAAGAGTTATTGAATATCAACTGGTCTGTAACTTTTTACTGCAAAGGCCGAATATTGTAGATTACTATACTTTTCGCTTTTGAGAATACCTCGGTCAGGGTGCGTTAATTTTTGCGAGCAACGTCGTTTTGCAAAAAATGGCATGCTATAAACGGGGTGTTTTTGAATGCGGAAGGTATATTTGTTACAGGCAGATTCTTGACAACCAAGCCCGAATTTTAAGTAGATAAATGGAACAATTTCATCGCATCAGCCGACTACCCCCTTATGTTTTCAATATTGTCAATGATTTGAAAGCTAAAGCGCGAGCAGAAGGGCAGGATATTATAGATTTTGGTATGGGAAATCCTGATCAGCCCACGCCCAAGCATATTGTAGACAAATTAATTGAAGCCGCTAGAAGAGGTGATACGCATCGCTATTCCATTTCTAAAGGAGTACCAAGACTAAGGAGAGCGATTTGTGCTTGGTATCGGAATCGTTTCGACGTGGATTTGGACCCTGAATCACAAGCCATTGTTACAATTGGTTCTAAAGAGGGCTTGGCGCATTTGGCAATGGCGGCCCTTGGGCCAGGTGATGTGGTTTTGGTTCCCAATCCTGCTTATCCAATTCATCCTTATGGGGTTGTGATTGCCGGCGCAGATTTGCGGCATGTGCCGCTAGTGCCAGGCGTGGATTTTTTTGAAGAACTCCACCGGGCCATAATTGATTCATGGCCGAAACCTAAAATGTTGATTCTTAATTTTCCAGGGAACCCCACCACACAATGTGTGGAGCTGGAATTTTTTGAAAAAATTATCGAGGTGGCAAAAGAGCATAATATCTGGGTAGTACATGATCTT
>JALSJK010000010.1 GCA_026989395.1 Methylomonas sp. | reverse complement strand
TAGAAAAATTATTTATGCTGCTGGTTATCGGCATGATTGTGAGTAATGTCCAGGCGGATGACAAAAGCAATATTAAAAATGACGCTGATCGTATCAGCTATAGTTTGGGGTATCAGATAGGGCAAGATTTCAAGCGCCAGAATGTGAAACCATCTTCAAATGCTTTAATGCAAGGAATTACGGATGCGACAAAGAAAAAACAACCTACCTTGTCTCCAATTGAAATGTATAGTTTGCTGGTAGGCATGAAAAAACAAATACAGGTTGCTAACATCAAGGAAAAAAGACAAAAAGTCTATTTGAATCGTAAACAAGGTCAAGAGTTTTTGGCAGAAAATGCCAAGAATAAAGATGTCATCACTTTGCCGAGCGGATTGCAATTTAGAATTATCAAGCCAGGCAAAGGAAAGCAGCCAAAAGCAACCGATATTGCTACCGTTAATTATCGAGGGAAAACGATTGACGGTCGTGAATTTGATAGCTCCTATAGAGATGGCAAGCCGGCGCAATTTAAAATTCAAAACCTAATTCCTGGTTGGTCTGAAGCGCTGCAAAAAATGCACGAAGGCGCTGTTTGGCAGTTATTTATTCCATCGCATTTGGGATATCGAAGCCGAGGTCCTCTTGCAAATCAGGTTCTGATTTATGATGTGGAGTTAATTGCAGTCAATGAAGCTACTGACCAGTCCAGGAACAATGGAGAATAATCAATGAAAATAAAATTTATTTCAATAATTTTGCTCACGTATTGTTTCAATAACGCTTGCTTTGCGATTGGGCAAACTACAGATCAAATTACAAATATGAAAATAAACTATAGTACCGGATATCAAATTGGCAGCGATTTTGACCGGCAAGGTATTAAGCTTGCACCTAAGCTCTTGATCCAGGGTGTTTTGGATGCTGAAAAAAATTCCGATTTATTAATGGGATTTAAGGAGATGCGGAATTCATTGGGAAAGCTTCAACAACAAGTAGCGATGATGGAACAAGAAAAAGCTTCTAAAATGGCAGTGAAAAATAAACAGGAAGAAGAACAATTTTTGCTTGAAAACAAAAAAAATGAAAAGGTTATTGAGTTACCCAGTGGTTTGCAGTACCAGCTTATAAAACAGGGAAAAGGAAAGCAGCCAGGCAAAAGAGATTTTGTTACTGTAAGGTATAAAGGCGCATTGCTGGATGGGGCAGAAATTGACAATACACTCGGCCGAGAAGACGGAGTTAAGTTGAGAGTTGATCACCTTATCAAGGGGTGGACAGAAGCCTTGATGAAAATGTCCGAAGGTGCAAAATGGCGGTTATATATCCCTTCATATCTAGGGTTTGGTGATCATGCTTTTGGCAAAAATATTCCGCCAAAAAGCACTCTAATCTATGATATTGAATTGCTCAAGGTGAACTGAATTTTTATTGTATGCTATTTACGGTCAAAAATACCTCGCTACATTCATAATAATTAATTTACATTCAGTATGTTACATAACGTCAAAAGTGCATTTTTCAGCGTAAACAGTATATCTAGAACTTCGAAAACTCAGGTTTTTTTAAGGTACTCTTTTCAATGTTTCATGCCTGGACGCGATGAAAGCTTTTGCTGCTGGAAAAAGTGACCGGATTTTTTATTGTTGTTTCCAAATTTGCTCGCCTGCGACTGCCTTTGCGTCTTCTCAATTGATCGGCCAGTTTTTTATTTGCGCTAATTCGTGGATCATTGCGCCAGGTGCGGTATTGATATTCTCGAACGGCAATTCGCTTTTCCAGAATTGGTTTTCTGTTTAGCAATTTGATCGCTCTTTTAGCGCAAGAATCTGGACTGATTCTAACCAAAGCATGTTGTTCGATTGTTTCCTTGTCAGGGTCTTTAATGATTAGAATTTTGACTTCTTCGATATATCCGCCTTTATTGAACCATTTCCCTTTTAGTGCTGGCTCAATAAATTCAACTATATCTTGATAAAGTGTTTCTGATGGGATTTTTCTTAAGATAATGACCATTAATGAAGTTATTTGTTTTCAGAAATGGTTTAAGTATAGATAGAAAAAAAGAAAGCGTAGTAATCAAGCTGTTTTTGTGTATAGTGATTTGAAGATGCTGCAGTAGCCAGCCATTGAATTTATTTTATGTCATGTGCACCAATAAAGTTGACGCAAGTAAAAAGTATATGGATTAGTTTTTGATTGGTTGCTGCCAACAACAAGAATTTTATTATTGGCAGCAACTAAGCTAACAATAGAAGAATTTAGTCATCGTCATCGTCATCGTCATCGTCATCGTCATCGTCATCGTCGTGTGGTTCATAGCCATCTGAAAGGGTTTTCAGGAAAGCCACGATAGCGTCTTCCTCGGCCTCAGTTAATCCCAAGTTGCCCATTTCATCGGTATTGACGTTAGCAATAACTTCTGGCTCAGGCCAGCAACCTTGAGATAATGCTTCTGATTCCGTAGTAAATTTATCTTCACACCTTGGTTTTGTATCCCGGGTATTATAGAAATGCACGACACTTTTAATACTCTTGAAATAGCCATTGTGCATGAATGCTTTAACAAAACCTTCATAAGGTCGTTTATCTAGATTTCTGAGTGTGGGTACTTTTTGTTTACCCATATTGCTTTGTGCAAATTCAGAATAATCGGGCACCAGGTCGGTAGGAGTACTGGCTAGAAATTCACCTAATCCTAAATCGACCCAATTGATGCCATCAGGATTAAATTGTTCTTGATAGTACCAGGGATTCTCCGGATTTCTCGGGACGCCTAAATTGTCATAAGTAAAATCTGTGAATAAGGCAGGTTCACCGTTTGGACCGGGATCAAGAATATGGCAATTCGCACATTTTCCTTTGCTTTGAAATAGTGCAAGACCTTGAATTTCTTCAGCCGTAAATTCAGCATTTCCAGCTAAAAAAGCGTCAAATTTTGAGCTGAACTGATTGACATGACTGGATCCTTCAAAAGCTGCGATAGACAGTGCAATTTTGTCAAAAGCTTGATCGACCTGTTTTCTGGTTTTGCTCCATAGTTTTAATGGCTCACCGTTTTTGTCTTTACACTTTTTTTCAATGTATTTCTTGACGGGCCAATAAATTTCACATGCCCCTGGCCATACTTCATCAAATAATTCACCATATTTTTTTGAATTACAAACTCGATAAACAACGCAAGCATTATCAGGAAGCCCCTGCTCAACAGGGTTGGTAAATGGCCCTTGAGCTTGGTCGGCAGCAGGGTTGCCAAGTTTAAGACCAGTAGCTCTGCCGTTCCAAAAATTACCTCCAATAAAAATCACATCTCCATTTTCCATGACGGGTGAAAAAACCGGACTGTTTGTTGCATAGGCTGCACTTGGTGGTTTTCGATTACCAAAACGTCCTTTGACTGAACCTTCAAAAACTGCACCTTCGGAGTTGATTTCCGAGTCGGGTCCGGTAAAACCAACTTTTTTGCCATGGCATGAGCCACAAGATTGGTTTTTTTTAACTGATAATTTTTTATCAAAAAAAATCTTTTTTCCAAGTTTTTCTTTTGCCGTTAAATCATCTGCAACTGAAAAGCTGGAAAAACACAGCAAAAATGACATCAAAAGTAAATAGATCTTTTTTTGTATTGGGATGGATGATCTGGTTGAGCATATTTTTTTCATGACTTTCTCCAGGTAAGGTAATAATTACATAGTATTTTAAGAATTGTCTTGCTAACTTAAGATTTATTAATAAGCCGTTTTAATTGAACAAATTCTGGCAATAGCATTATTTTTCAATACTGTAAAAATCTATTGCAGAATAGAGGTTTCAAAGGTAACGTATCTATCCTTAGATATTGCTGATAATCTGGTTAAGGTTCTATTAAGGTTTCTTTACGCTTTGTAAGTAGAAGCTTAGTATTTTTTCGTGATATGATTAAAGTTATGGCGAGAGGAAGGTAAGGTATTCAAAGCCTTTAATACGCGCCATAGGAGACAATAAAAATCATCTCTCGTTTTTTTAATTATGTTGCTCAGGGAAAAAAGCTATTTGAAATGACAGTTATTTCTATTGTGTGTTGTGGATTGCTTATTGGCTTAATATCGAATTAACATGAGAATTCTTGTCATTGAGGACGATCCGGTTTTATCTCTTCAGATAGAAGATGCCCTGGCAAACTCGAATTATATTGTTGATTTAGCTAATGAGGGCGAAGGAGGCTGGTTCCTAGGTCAATCGGAACCTTATGATGCGGTGGTACTTGATTTGGGATTGCCGGGGATGGATGGACTTCTGATTCTTGAAAAATGGCGTCAGGAAGGGTTAAAAATGCCGGTTATGGTTTTGTCGGCTCGCTGTAGCTGGCGTGAGCGGGTGCTGGGTTTAAGGGCTGGTGCTGATGACTATTTGTCAAAACCTTTTGTGATGGAAGAATTGGTTGCGCGGTTGCAAACGCTTATCAGGCGTGCAACGGGTCATGCCTTTCCGGTTTTACGTTGTGGTTTTATCGAGCTTGATCAATACTCCCGACAAGTATTGGTGAATGGCAGGCCAGTCAAACTGACAGCTCTGGAGTTTCGTGCGCTTTCCTATTTAATGCATTATCAGGGAAAAATTATTTCCAAAACTGAATTAACTGAACATATCTATGATCAGCATTTTGATTTTGATTCCAATGTCATTGAGGTTTTGATTAATCATTTACGTAGAAAGCTGGGTAAGGATTTAATCAAAACCCACCGGGGGATGGGTTACCAGATGCTTGCGAATGATATGTCGTAAATCTCTTGCCGGGCGTTTATTAGTTCACTTTACGGTCTGGGTAATGGCGTTACCTGTCTTGGTTGGGATAATAATCGGACAATTTATTCGGCAGGATAATAAAAAAAATGTCCAGGATTGCCTTCTTGACTTAAGTTCATTTCAGCCAGAGGTGGCCGAATATCTCTATAACCCAAACTTTTATCTATTGATAATTGCGGGTATTTTTTTTATCGTTGTTCTTGTTGTTACTGTTGTTATTATCCGCTCCATTTTAAAGCCTGCTCGGCAATTAAAAACAGCTCTCTCTGGCTTGCATCCAGGAAAAGTTCGGAGAATTCCTGAGCATTTTCCGTATGAAATTAAGGAAATTGCCACGGAAATCAATACTGTTTTGCAAGGCTATGAGCAGTGGTGCCACTCTATAATGAAACAAGTGGATAATTTGGCGCATTCATTGAAAAATTCAATAACCATTATTAACAATGAAGCGGAAAATATTGAGACTGAACAAGCAAGTATTATATGCAATCAGGTTGACAAAATAACCAAGCAATTAAACCGGTTTACTACACTGTCTGCAGCGACATTAAGACATACAAAACCGAGTGAAAAAATTCGGGTAGAAAAAGTGGTCCAAGATATCTTTATGCTAACAGAGAGGGTTTATGTCCGAAGAAAATTGAGATTTTTCCAAAGGAATCTGGAGAGATTGTTTTTTTATGGCGATGCTCTGGATTTAGAGGAGATACTGGGAAATTTGATAGATAATGCCTGTAAATGGGCAAATAACAAAGTCGTAGTGAGTGGAAAATATCAACAAGGGCTATTGGCTTTGGCTGTTGATGATGATGGCCCGGGGATTCCTGAAGATCAAATGGAAAAGGTAACAGACCGAGGATACAAACTTGATGAAAGACTTTCAGGTCAAGGACTTGGTCTGGATATTGTACAAAATATTGTGCAACTGTATGGCGGCAGGATGGTTCTAAGCAAATCTGGTCTTGGTGGTTTGCGGGTAGCTGTTTATTTCCCATTGTCGCAGTAGAATCACCCTTAACCTGACAGTCTCCTGGATTTTCATTTTTTAGCAAATGCCTGGTTTTCAATGTGAGATAATGGCTTTTTTTTCACTTCCTTTTTTCAATACTCGGAGTAATAAATGCAAGCAGATATCGGATTGATCGGTTTGGCCGTTATGGGCCAAAACCTGGTTCTGAATATGAATGATCATGGATTCAAAGTCGTGGTTCACAACCGTTCAACCAATAAAATTGATGATTTTTTAAATGGCCCTGCTAGAGGAACTGATGTGGTTGGCGCGTATTCGCTTGAGGAGTTGGTTAATAAACTGGAATCGCCCCGAAAAGTGATGTTGATGGTTAAGGCCGGAGAGGTCGTTGATCACTATATTGAGAAGTTAATTCCATTGCTCGATGCGGGTGATATCATTATTGATGGCGGCAATTCTCTGTTCACTGACACCAACAGAAGGACGATTTATTTAGCCGAGAAAAATATTCGATTTATCGGTACTGGCGTTTCTGGTGGCGAAGAAGGCGCTCGCCATGGACCATCTATTATGCCAGGTGGAAATAAGGAAGCATG
The DNA here is from genome assembly GCA_026989395.1 of Methylomonas sp. Lineage (GTDB taxonomy): Bacteria > Pseudomonadota > Gammaproteobacteria > Methylococcales > Methylomonadaceae > JALSJK01. Next base: position 26,806 of record JALSJK010000010.1, on the reverse strand, counting down.
GCCTTATGTAAAACCAATTTTTCAGAAAATTGCGGCACAGGTTGATGGCGAGCCATGTTGTCACTGGGTGGGTGAAAACGGCGCTGGCCATTATGTGAAAATGATTCACAACGGCATTGAATACGGCGATATGCAGGTGATATGCGAGGCTTATCATTTAATGTCCCAAGGCTTGGGGTTGGAGCCTGATGAAATGCAAGGGATTTTTTCCGAGTGGAATAAAGGTGCATTGAGTTCTTATCTCATCGAGATTACTGCGAATATTCTGGGTTACAAGGACGAAGATGGCGCGCCGTTAATTAATAAGATTCTCGATACCGCTGGTCAAAAAGGAACGGGTAAGTGGACCGGAATGAATGCATTGGAATTGGGAATTCCTTTAACGTTGATTGCTGAATCTGTCTTTGCAAGGTGTTTGTCAGCACAAAAAGATGAGCGGGTTGTTGCTGCTGAAATTTTGCCCAAGCCAGCAGTAAAATTTACTGGTGATAAACAGACGATTATTGGTGCTATTCATGATGCACTTCATGCCTCGAAAATTATTTCTTATGCCCAGGGGTTCAGTTTGATGCGCGAAGCGGCCAAAGAATACCAATGGAATTTGAATTATGGCGAAATCGCTTTAATGTGGCGTGGCGGCTGTATTATTCGTAGCCAGTTTTTGAACGATATCAAAAAGGCTTATGACAAACAGCCAGATTTAAAAAATCTATTGCTGGATGATTTTTTTGTCGATGCTATCAGTCAAGCTGATGCTGGCTGGCGAAAAACCGTTGTGCAAGGCATCGAACTGGCAATTCCGACGCCTGCATTTGGTTCGGCATTGTCTTATTACGATGGTTATCGGACAGCCAGATTGCCGGCAAATCTGTTACAAGCCCAGCGCGATTATTTTGGGGCTCATACTTATGAAAGAATTGACAGACCTCGTGGTGAGTTTTTTCATACTGACTGGACTGGGCATGGTGGTAAAACCGCCTCATCTACTTACAATGTTTAATTGGTAACAGTCATGAATTTTGAGCCTTGTACTTATGTGATTTTCGGAGCAACCGGAAATTTATCACACGTAAAGTTAATGCCGGCACTTTATCATCTGGATGAAGAAAAGCGCCTGCCGGAAGGTACAAAAATTCTGGCGGTAGGTCGCCGGAATTGGGATAAAGCCCGATGGACTGAAGAAGTTAGGGGCATGATCCAGGAAAAAGCGCGTGGCGGTCTGGATGAGAATTTGTTTAACCAGTTTGCCCAGCGTTTGGAATTTCATGAGGGAGATATCAGCCAGGCAGATTGTTTTACAACGCTGGCTGATCGAATAAATGAATCAGATGATCTACCTAAAAATATCGCCTTTTATCTGGCAATTAGTCCGGGCGATTTTGGCCATGTCGTAGAAGATCTTAGTGGCGTTGGTTTGTTGACTGAAGACGGTGGCTGGCGGCGAATTGTTATTGAAAAGCCTTTTGGCTATGACTTGACCAGCGCCCAGGCATTGCAACAACGATTAACCCGACACTTGACCGAAGAACAAATTTTCCGTATCGACCATTATCTTGGGAAAGGCATGGTGCAGAATTTATTGGTGTTTCGTTTTGCCAATACCATGCTCGAACCCCTCTGGAACAGAAACTATATCGATCACGTCCAGATTACTCATTCAGAGCAACTGGGTATTGGCAATAGAGCTCAATATTATGACAATTCCGGTGCTTTGCGCGATATGTTGCAAAGTCATTTATTGCAATTATTAACATTGGTTGGAATGGAGCCGCCAGCGGCGATGGATTCTGAGTCATTACGGGATGAAAAAGTCAAGGTATTGAAATCAATCCGGCCAATTCCAAAAGAAGCTGTTAATGCCCATGCGTTCAGGGCGCAATATGGGCCAGGCACGATTAACGGTAAAAAAGTGAAGGGTTATTTGCAGGAAGAAAATGTGCCGCCAAATAGCACTACTGAAACTTATGCGGCAATGAAGCTGTATATTGATAATTGGCGCTGGCGGGGTGTGCCTTTTTATTTACGGACGGGTAAACGTCTGGCAAAAACCCAGTCAATGATTTCGATTTGCTTTCGGCATCCGCCCTTACAATTTTTTCGCGGTACTCAGGTGGAGTGTATGAATCCTAATTGGCTGTTGCTTGGCATCCAGCCAGAGGAATGTATTCGTATGGAGCTGCTGGTAAAAGAACCAGGGCTGGAAATGCGTAAACGTACGACCAGCCTTGATGCCAGTTATCGTAAGGAAAATGAAAAATCAACCGATGCCTATGAAGATTTGCTACTAGATGTAATTGAAGGCGACCGGTCTTTGTTTTTGCGCTTTGATGAGGTGGAATATGCTTGGCGCATTGTTGATCCTGTTATCCAAAAATGGGCTGTCGAGCGAGATTACATTGCAACCTACCCTGCCGGTTCCTGGGGGCCGGAAGAAACCAAACGGCTGTTTGAGAAAGAAAGTCAATGGTGGCGCCACTCGTTATTACCTGAGTGTAATTAAAGCTTTCGGGTAAGATGTTGGGGCGGTTTTAGAATATCGGCTTATTTAACGTGACCAAAGCCGCACCCACTTTTCTGGCTGCCCCAAAGCTATAAAAAACAATTTCGAACTGTTATTTCTAAGCAATCGCGGGCAAAGAATCGCCAAGTAATTCTATTGCGTTGGATATTAACGAGTAATATAAATTAAGAATTCCAGCCATAAACTGAACATAGAGATTTTCAAGGGTGGCTTGAGGTGCATCCAGAAATATATTTAATGCCAGTAAGGAAGATTGATAAATTGAAATAATGGCGCTTTTAAATTGTTCTAACCATTCAAGACTTACTGTCGAATATTGTGTCAATGAGGTTGCAACATTATCATAAATTTTTTCAGAAACAGCTAAAGGGTCATCATAAAATTTCACCCAGAACTCGTTGGCTTCGATTGCAGATTGTTGGATTTTATTTGACCATTTTTCAGAATAATTTTTAATATTGCGCAGGTTGCTTTGGTACAAAAGGTTTAAGGACGGGATGATTTCGGTATTGATTATGGTAGCCAAAGCTTCACTTTTTGCAACGGCCTGATTAAACCATGCGGCTATTGTATCCATTGGTTGCTCATAGAGTTGCAAACCCAATTTGGCGACAGTTTCATGCGCCTGTATTAATGCTTCCCGAACAATCTGGTATAGAAGAGATAGCTTCGTTTCAATAACTTGAAGAAAAAGTTTAGTGGGTTGGAATAATTTGGTTTCCAGGTCAAATTGAAATCCATCAGTAGAGTTAACTGGTATTGGCATGATGTCATCCTTATTATCTAAGCAGAATAAATAAAAGTATCCGAAGGCGTAGTCTTTTTTGTTTCCTATAGTTCAAATTTATTCTAACTAAAACTATCTGCTTATTAAATGCGACAAATTGTCACGCGACAATATGTCGCAGTAACGGGGGTTAAGATTGGGTCAATTAACAAAATTCCAAGGCTAAGGAGAAATAAGTATGGGTACTTAGAAGTGATAACAATCTTTTTAAAGATTATTGACGCGTATTTGAAAAACCACAGTTATAATAGCGTTATTAATTTTGTTGTTGATAGTTGAAGCTGATCAGGAGAACCCATGGCATCACATCAAGTGAGTTTTACTTACCTTTCCCAGGAAGATTTATTGGAAGCAGGTTGTTTTGATTTGCGGATGGCGATGGAAGTGGCTGAAAAAACCATGATCGCTTTTGAGGAGCATCGGGTTTTGTTTCCTGAAAAAATCGTTCAGATTTTTGACCCAGTTGCGCAGGATAGAATCAACTGTTTGCCCGCAACATTGTTGGATGAAAAAATCTGTGGCGTGAAATGGGTTTCGGTTTTTCCACGAAATCCAAAAATGTATGATGTGCAGAATTTGTCGGCGATGTTCATTTTGTCGGAAATTGAAAAGGGTTTTCCAGTGGCGGTTATGGAAGGTACCTTGGCATCCAATATGCGCGTTGCAGCCATGGGCGGAATTGCAGCCAAGCATCTGGCTAGAAAAGACAGTCAAAGTATTGGTTTTATTGGCGCTGGAGAACAGGCAAAAATGCATTTGCTGGCGATGAAGGTGGTACGGCCTGGCTTGAAAGAATGCCGAGTTGCTGCAAAAACGGCGGCTGAGGAACAGCAATTCATTAAAGAATTGTCACCGTTATTACCAGATATGAAATTCACTGGCACAAACACGGTGGCGCGTGATGCCATGCAGAATGCAGATATTCTGGTTACTGCAACCAGTGCTCAGGCGCCATTGTTAAAAGCGGAATGGATGAAACCCGGCGCCTTTTACAGTCATATTGGCGGTTGGGAAGATGAATATCAGGTGGCTTTGCAATGCGAAAAAATTGTGTGTGATGATTGGGACACTGTAACCCACCGGACACAAACATTAAGCCGAATGTATAAAGAAGGCTTGTTATCCCATGGCGATATTTACGCTGATCTTCATGAGTTGGTTTCTGGGCACAAACCGGGTAGAGAATCAGAAAGTGAGCGGATATATTTTAATGCTGTCGGATTGGCGTATGTGGATGTTGCTATTGCTTTAGCGATGTATAAGCGTGCAGATTCTTCGCATATTGGTCAGCGGCTCGATCTACAAAAAACCATGGTGTTTGAGCATCAGGACATTATCAGCAGAATTCGGTTGTAGCGTATGTTTAAACAACTTGCTGGCGACAATGCAAAAATTGTCGAAGTCGAAGTTATATTGAATGATCAGAAAGTTCAGGCAATGGAAGGCATGACAGTTGCGGCTTTGGTATTAGCCCAAGGAGTGCGGGCAACACGTTCAACATCCATATCCGGCAGTAAACGAGCGCCTTTTTGTATGATGGGTGTTTGCTATGAATGTTTGATGATTATTGATGGCAAAGCAAATCAGCGTTCCTGTGCCACCATCATAAAAAATGGTATGCGAATTGAATTTCAACAAGGCGTGGGCCGCGCATTGGAAGATGTTTCATGAAACAGCATTATCAAATACTCATCATTGGCGCTGGGCCTGCCGCTCTTGCAGCAGCAGTAACAGTATCTAATCGAGGATTATCCTGTGCGCTTCTGGATGAACAGCCCGCACCTGGTGGTCAGATATACAGGGCGATTGAAGCAGTCCCAAAACAACGTGAGCAACAACTGGGTTCTGAATATCAGCGTGGCAAATCATTAGTTGAGGCGTTTCGTGAAAGCGATGTGGAGTATTATCCCAGGACTCAGGTTTGGTCGTTAAATGATCAGAAACAAGTCGGTATTCTCCATAACAATCAGAGTAAAATAATTACGGCTGAACAAATTCTGGTTGCAACCGGCGCAATGGAAAGACCCGTCCCATTTCCCGGCTGGACGTTGCCAGGCGTTATGCAGGCAGGTGCAGGGCAAATTCTGTTTAAATCGGCAGGCGTCGTTCCAAGTGAAGGCGTGGTTTTGGCTGGCTCAGGCCCGCTACTGTTATTATTGGCGTGGCAATATATGCAGGTTGGCGTTGAGATAAAAGCCATTCTGGATGTAACCCCGCTGGGAAACCATTTGCTGGCTTTGCCTAAATTACTCAGAGCTTTGTTGGCACATCATTATTTAACAAAGGGAATCTCTTATCAAATAGACCTGAAGCGTGCCAGAGTTAGCACTCAAATAGGGGTCAAAAATTTACGCGCTGAAGGGGAAGATGAACTGAAATTGGTTCGTTATCGTTACCTGGGTCGGGATCACGAAATCGAAACAGCTTTGTTGATGACTCATTTTGGCATTATTCCACACATCTGGCTGACGCAATCAGCAGGCTGTGAACATCAATGGGACAAAAGTCAGCAATGCTGGCGACCTCAGCATGATGAATGGGGAAATACCAGTATTGATGGCATTATGGTTGCCGGTGATGGAGCTGGAATTAATGGCGCTAGGTCAGCCGAACATGCTGGCCGGTTGGCCGGCTTACAGGCTTTATTTGCTTTGGACGTTATTAGTGAAGCTGAGCGAGATAACAAAGCGAAGACAGATCGCAAATGGATGCATGATGATCGCCGTATTCGTCCTTTTCTGGAAGTCTACTTTGCCATTCCAAAAAAAATCCTGGCTACTCCTGACAATGACACAATTGTTTGTCGTTGCGAAGAAATAACCGCCGGGCAGATTCGCGAAGCAGTTAATAATGGCCATAAAGACAGTAATCAGGTCAAGTTTTTTACCCGTTGTGGCATGGGACCTTGCCAGGGTAGGCAATGTGCGAATGCGGTAGCGCATATTGTTGCTGATGCCGGAGGTCAGGAGGTCTCGGCGCAAAGTCATTATCGGGGGCGACCACCTGTAACGCCATTAACATTAGGGCAGTTGGCGGAATTGTTTAAGGAGAATGCAGATGGATGCTGATGTTCTTATTATTGGAGCTGGATTGATGGGAGTCTCGACTGCTTTACAATTGGCGATGCGTGGCTGTAGATGTATTGTTTTCGAAAAGGCGAGTCCTGGCCGGCATGCTTCTGGATCGAATGCCGGCGGATTACGACAGTTAAATCGCGACCCGGCTGAAATCCCTTTGGCAAGGGAAGCGGCAAGAATGTGGCAAACTATTGAATCATTGGTTGATTCAGATTGTGATGCGCGTTTTCCAGGACAATTACGGATTGCTGAAAATCAGGCAGACATGGAAAAACTGGAACAGCGAGCCTCGATGGTTAGGTCGCTAGGTTATCAGCATGAAGAAATAATCGGAAAAAAACAACTATATGATTTAGTCCCTGCTTTAGCTGCCAATTGCGTTGGCGCTTTGGTTTGTCGGGAAGATGGTTATGCCAGACCCTATCATGCGCTGACAGCTTTTCGCCGGAAGGCAGAATCACTGGGCGTGATTTTTCATTCTTCAACAGAAGTAGAAAAGGTTGAACAGCTTGGAGATGACTGGCAGATTCAAACAACAAAAGATAATTTTAAGGGCTCCGTTTTAGTCAATTGCGCAGGCGCGTGGGCTGGCAAAATTGCTGAAATGCTGAATGAAAAAGTGCCACTGGAGCCCAAAGCATTAATGTTAATGGTGACTGAGCGGTTACCGCATTTTGTTGATCCGGTTATGGGGGCGGCCAGTCGCAAGTTGTCTTTCAAGCAAATGCAGAATGGAACCTTGATTATTGGCGGTGCTTTGGTTGCCAAACTGGATTTTAGACGTGAAAAAACCGATATCAACTGGCATCAATTAGTAGAAAGTGCCAATACAGTATTGCATTTTTTTCCGCAGTTAAAAGATGTGCGGATTGTTAGGGCATGGGCAGGAATTGAGGGTTTCATGCCAGATAATATTCCCGTCATCGGCGCCTCTCAGACCCAAAAAAATGCTTATCATGCGCTGGGATTTTCCGCGCACGGTTTTCAATTATCGCCAGTTATCGGCGTGATAATGTCACAATTGATACTGGATGGAAAAACCGAATTTCCTATTGAACCATTTTCCATTTCGCGTTTTGAAAACAAATAAAAAATATTGAGGAGGAGCAATGAATATTACTCGCTTGGGTACTGAAAGACGCCGGATGAGTATTGTGTTATCCATAATGATACGGCTTATCTTTGCGGACAAGTGGCTAAAGATGCAAATGCTGACATCAGGGATCAAATCCAGACCATGTTGGAAAAAGTAGACGCTTTATTGCTTGAGGCGGGCAGTGACAGAAAACATATCCTTTCAGCGACACTTTATATTAAGGATATGAAAGCTTTTTCCGCAATGAATGAAGTTTGGGATGATTGGGTGGTTGAAGGATATTCACCTGCACGGGCTTGTGTAGAGGCAAGTTTAGCGCGTCCTGAATTATTGGTTGAAGTCTCGGTTATTGCTGCTGTCAAAAAATGAAGTATTTTTATATTTTGTTTCGCCCCTTCTTGATTGCTAAACTTTCAGGCAAACCATAAAATAGACTGTTGTTTATGCTGCTGTGCCTGATAAGAGGGTATGAAGCGGTTTTATTTATAATTAATTATCAGGATTTATAATAATGAAAGCTTGTGAAAGTTGTGGAAGTGATAGAGTCTGTATAGGCAAGAACCATAGAAAGGTTTCCTTTTTTCAGCAAATCTACGGGGTCGCCCTAATCTACGTACCTATTATTACCATGCCGTTTGTGTTTTTTAGCGCCTATATTTCCTATTTGCATTTAATTTTAATGGGGGCTGAGAATATTAAAAAGTATTCTGATTTTCTCCCTGACAGAAAAAGTCATCGCTATACCATGAAAAATCAAATAACCATGCAGCCCGGTTATTCTGTCAGCCCAACGCAGTCTAGGTTATTCTGGATTTTTAACTGCACCTGGTATTGCCCAAGCAGTGTTGCTCTTTTTGAATGGCACGCTTATTTGGTGAAATTAGTGGAAAACTGGTGGTGTCCGTTCAAACATGAAACCAAAGAAACCTATAAAAATGCGTCAATAGATAAATCATTTTGGCATATCTACCCGGAAGAGATCGGCAAATTGGAAAAGGAAGATGTTAATAATCCTATTTGGAATGAAGATGTCGAGGCTCAGTCATCTGATAAGGGCAGTAAAGGAAAATAAGTAGATTTTCTGAACTTTTTTTGATTGAGGTATTGTATGTGCTGGAGTGGTGAGGCGTCAGGAGTTCTTGCAGTAGCTGGTTTAGGGACTGCTGTTTATGTTTATCAAAAGGGAGAATCCAAGGAGCTTTGGATTCCCTTGGTTTATTTTGCTTTGATGGAATTGTTACAGGCATTTACCTATGTTTATATAGATGAATGTGATTTGCCGCAAAACCAGATACTCACGCTATTTGGCTATCTGCATATCGCATTCCAGCCATTCTTTGTCAATATGGTGGCAATGTACTTCATCCCGGAAAAAGTAAAGTTGAAAATCAGAACCACTGTTTACACACTCAGCGCTATGGCCGCTGTAGCTATGATGGTAAAAATGTATCCTTTTGCCTGGGCCGGAGTTTGCAAAGTTGGTGTTGAGGGGTTTTGTGGAACTCAAACCTGCTCGGTTTCCGGTGCCTGGCATATCGCCTGGCAGTTACCGCTTAATGGCCTGATGTCTGGAGATGTTTCCTGGTTGCCAGGATACGAATGGGGACTGCATGTGTTCGCTTACGCACTGGCGGCATTTTATTTGCCGGTTCTGTATGGGTCCTGGCGTTTTGTCGGTTTTCATTATCTGATCGGGCCTTTGATTTCCGATATTTTGACGGACGATCCAAATGAATATGCCGCGGTTTGGTGTTTGTTTTCAATTGCGCTATGCGTGTCGGTTATTAAAACCCCGATCAGGAAATATTTACACGTTAAGCAGTGGTTCTTTTATAAAAAGGCTCTTAGTGTAGAAAATCCAGAGACAGTGCGTGAAACACCCTGAAAACCTAGGATATATACTTAAGTTAGGCAGGATCAGCAATAACACAGCGGTTTCTGCCTTGCTCCTTGGCTAGATAAAGCGCTTGATCAGCCCTTTCAAACACTGCTTCGCGGGTATCGTCGCCATTAAAATCGCTAATCCCACAGGACACAGTAATGTTGATGGCATTGCCATGTGAATTGAAGCCCGTGGTCTCAATGAGATGTCTCAATTTTTCTGTCAGAATGAGCGCCTGTTCAGCAGTTGTATTGGGCAGTAACATGACAAATTCTTCACCACCAAAGCGAGCAACAAAATCTGGGATACGGCAGTTGTCGCGAAGTAATTGGGCAATCAGACACAGGGTTTTGTCACCCGCTTTATGGCCAAAAGTATCGTTGATTTTCTTGAAATGATCGATATCCCAGACCACTAATGTCAGCGGCGTTTGATAGCGTTTCCAGCGGGCATGTTCCTGTTCAATTCGTTCATCATAAGCCTGACGGTTTGGTAAGCCTGTCAAAAAATCATGGAGTGCATTTTCATGGGCTAATTTTAAATTAAAACGCAATGATTTGGTTTCTTCCTCCATTTCCTGAAGTTTTTCCGTCATTTCGACTAGCTTTTGTTCAGTTTGCTGTTGTTGCTGGGTTTCGCTATCAAAATGTTGGGATAATTGCGCGGTTATTTCCTCAAGCTGGCTATTGATGTTTTGTTGTAGTGGTGAGAGTTCTTCGGTATTAGTTGCTGCACGCTTTATCGTTTCAATGTGTTCGCGAATAGTTTCGTTGATAAGTTTTCTATTTGTCGTTGCAGTCAGATTGGATTCTGTTACAGAAGAAGCGTGATCCTCGACTTGCGTGAGTTGACCGGAAAGGGATTGCAGAAATGAATCAATACCTTTTTGTTCTTTAACCGCATGATTCCGGATTGTTTGTAACAGCTTGATAGTGTCGTTAATGACGACCTGGAAGGCTTTCTCATTCTGGGCTTTTTGAGCCTTTTGTTTTAGCAAACTAACGCTGTAGTTATAACCAGGCGGAATGTCGATTTCATTAACCAGGGAATTAAGAAAGAGAGAGAATTGCTCCTTGTTTAATGCGCCTGGAATTTCCGAAACTGGAATTTCCTGCTTGAAAAATGCAAAAATAAGTTTAATTGCATCAGCAAGGGATTGTTCGCTTTCAAATTCTTCACGCTCGGCACGTTGTTGAATCAGGCCAAGTTTGTTTTGAATTTCAGAGTTGTTAATTGTTTGCCTTAAACAGTCAAATAACAGGGTATATTTTTTTGCAGACTGATTTTTTGCAGCATTACCTAAAGTGGCCAGATTGCTTGAAAGAGCGTTCAGTTCAGGTTGAATTTTTTTCGGACTATAGCCCGATTTTAATTGGTCCCGAATTCGATCAAGATATGGATCGAGTCGTTTATCCAGTCCTCGGGTGTAAACAGAGAACTGAATAATAATTTTAAACAGTAATTTTTCAAAAGAACTGTTTTTATCGATTGAATTGGCTTCTTGCAATTTTTGCATAATATTCTAAGTATAGAGCAAAATTGAAAATCAAGAAGTTAAGTAAGCGAGTATATTATTTTGATAAACCGGGAAGATAATCTGTTGCAAAAATCAAGTACTGAAAATATATTCTTTGCAGCCCTTATCGTATCAGAAGTGTAGAAATTAAATACCTAATATACTATTGAATAACGCACTGGTTGCGGCCTTTATTTTTGGCAGTATATAGCGCTTGATCGGCACGCTCAAAAAATGATTCGAAATCATCAGTATCTAAAAACTGGGTGATGCCGCAGGAAATGGTAATAGAAACAGCCCTGCCCCCCGCATTAAAACCACTTTTTTCTACAATGGCCCGAATTTTCTCAGCGAGGATTAATCCTGATTCTTTGGTTGTTTCCGAGAGTAGCATAATAAATTCTTCGCCTCCAAATCGGGCAACAAAATCAGATTTTCGGCAGTTGCTACTTAATAAACGGGCGATGATTGATAAGGTTTTATCGCCGGCCTTATGGCCAAAATTGTCGTTGATTTGCTTGAAATGATCAATGTCCCAAACAATCATCGTCAAAGGTGTTTGATTACGCTGCCATCGTGCAAACTCAGTGGCTAATCGCTCATCGTAAGCAAGCCTATTTGGTAGACCTGTCAGTGGGTCTCGCAATGCTTTATCTCGCGCCAATTGTAATTTATATTTCAAATCCTTTGATTCTAGTTCCATAGCCTGTATTTTTGCAGACATTTCCTGAAGTTGTTGCTGGGTCTCGTTAAGATGCGTTGCTTCTTCTTGCTGATGTTCGGTTATCTGTTTTGTGATGCTTTCCAGGGTGCTGGTAATCAATTGCTTTAAAGGGGCAAGATTGGTGGCAATTGCAGATGATTGTTGTAACTCCAGCATTTGCTTGGAAACAGATTGATCTAATCGGTTTCTAGAAATTGCTTTTTCCTGATTTGCCGCACTAGCACCAGAAGCCTGGTGGCTAAGTTCAGTAAGCTGTTGGGTAAGAGCGGATAAAAAATCTTCGATTTCTTCTTGCTCTGTCAAGGTATTTTTTTCAATGCTAAGTAACAGATCGATGGATTCTTCAAGAACTGTTTGGAAGCTATCAGTGTCAAGATCAGTTTGTAATTGCTGTTTTATGTCGCTTGCTTGTTTATCAAATTCTGCCGGAATGTCGACAGTTTTAAATAAGAGTGTTAGCTGTTGGCAAACGATTTTGGTATTTATCAGGTTTTCTGTACAGGATGGGGGTTGGGGGGTGTTATCAGGTAAATGTAACAGGGCATTGGAAAACTGCTCAAAATTGGATTTGAGCTGCTCGAGGTTAAAGTCGTTTTTTATTGTGAGTAATAGCTGATCTAGGAGAGGGTCAAGATCATTAAAATGGCCTTTGTTGGCATGGATAAGACGAGTAATTATTTTGTTGAATAATTGTTCTTTTTCAGAGTTTTCTTGATCCAGTTTTTCTTGATCATCAAGCAATTTAAAATATTTGTGCTTCCATTTGTTAACTTCATCATTATTGCCAGCTTGGTCCATAAAAAATCCTATTGAGCCATGATTAGAAGATAATTCAGGTTATTTGTTGATATTTCTGGGCGCGATAATAACCAGCAAAACTGGATCGGGAAGCCAATATTTTGTGGCCTGGCTTCCCTTTGGATTTATTGATTGTAAAAGAGGCTTATTTTTGCGGTAGTTTAGCTTTTTCTTGTTCAATCAATTTGTTCATAACTTCAATCATTTTTTGATGAGAACCTGCCAGTCTGCCGGTAATTTTATATTTTCCATTGACAACGACTGCAGGTACACCAGTTATCCCGTAACGAGGTCCCATCATTTTTGCCTGGCGCATTTTTGTATCGACCAGAAATGAATTGTAAGCGTCATGGAATTTACTTTCAGCTACACCGTGGGCAGTAAAAAATTTGGCAAGTTGGTCTTCAGTTTCAAGCTTTTGTTTTTTGTTTTGTATGGCATCAAAAAAATCCGCATGTACTTTATCCACAACACCTAAAGCTTCAGCCGTAAAATAGGCTTTTGCATGTTTGCCCCACAAGGCACTGAAAATAGCAGGTTGGCGGATAAAATTGACATGCTCCGGCATGGATTTTTCCCATTTACTAAGAAGAGGCTCAAAGCTGTAGCAATGAGGGCAGCCGTACCAGAAGAACTCAATAACTTCTACTTTATTTGGATCTTCTACAGGTTGGGGAGTGGCCAGTTTTTCATAACCGGGATTAGTTTCTTCCTCGGCAGAGGCAATAGCAGCAAAGCCGAACACTAAACACAAAAGAAAGCTTCTGATGGATTTTTGGGGCATTTGATAATTCTCCAAAGTGGAATGACAGGGTTGTTACTTCATCATGGAAATATGATAGGAAACTGCGCGAATTTCTTCATCAGTCATTTTTTTTGCAATCATCTGCATCATGTTATCCGGTTTTCCTCTGACGCCAGACTTGAAATCATTCAATGCTTTAATCAGATAATCAGCGTGTTGAGAACGTAATGCCGGAAAAGCAGCTGGTAAGTTGCCCTCGCCATAGGGGCCATGACAAGCAATGCAGGCGGACACTTCCGATTTAAGATTACCATTTCGATAGAGGTTTTTACCTATGGCCATTAGTTCCTTAATATCGGGAGTCTGCTGAGAATCATCTTCAGAAGAAGATTCATCGTCATCCTCATCAGAATCTAGAACCGGAAGTTGGTTTTTGGAGATTTTTTGAGCTGCATAAAACTCAGCAATATCTTCCATGTCATCTTCACTCAGACCCATTGCCATTGGCGCCATCGTGGCATCTTTTCTGCTGCCATCTTTAAATTCGACAAGTTGCTTGATCAGGTAACTGGGATGTTGTTCGGCAAGCTTAGGGAAAAGCGGCATGGGGCTGTTGCCTTTTTCACCGTGACAGCCGGCGCAAGATGCAGCTTTTGTTTTCCCCTCGGCCACTTTACCTGCAGCATGTAAGGTGCTTGAGGTGGCAGCTATTAACAAGGCGATGGATAATGCCAGTTTTTTATTGTTCATTTGTTTCCTCTTTGGAAATTGTAATTATAATCAAGAAGGACCAAAGCATAACCAGGAAAGAAACCGTGGTTATTGTTTATTAACATTTAATATCAGTATAGTAATAAAGGGTATTTGGGAAGTTTTATACATACAAAAAATTTCGTTGTGTTAATAAATTTTCCAGATTTATATAACTAAAACATCATTGCTTTTGCTTGTACATCATTGTAACGTGAACAATTTCAATTGATGATCAAGGTGCATTATGCCGTGCCGGAAACCACAAAGCAAATCTTGCAGAGCAACAAAGTGCCTAAGTAATCAGAGCAATTTCCAGAAAAAATATGCCGAATAAACTATATCATCAAACCCGTTTTTTAATTAGTGCTGCCCATCTGTCAGGTGTGCCAGAAGATCAGGGGCTTGAAATCGCGTTTGCGGGACGTTCCAATGCAGGAAAATCAAGTGCTATCAATGTATTGACTGCCCAAAAATCCTTGGCTCGAACCAGTAAAACGCCTGGCCGGACCCAATTACTCAATTTTTTTTCTATAAGTGAGCAAAGGCGATTTGTCGATCTGCCTGGCTATGGCTATGCCAAGGTTCCTGAGCAGGTAAAAAAGAAATGGTATCAATTACTGGAAAGTTATTTGCACAATCGGAAATCACTTTGCGGCATTATTTTGGTTATGGATATTAGGCATCCCCTGACAGATTTTGACAGACAAATGATTGCCTGGTGTGAGCATAGCGAATTGCCACTGCATATTTTATTGACCAAGGCAGACAAATTAAAGTACGGCGCGGCGAAAAATACCTTACTGAAAGTTGCGAAGGAGCTGGAAGTCGTGGAATTAAGTATTTCGGTACAAATGTTTTCGGCTTTAAAAAAAATTGGCATAGATGAAGCGCATGCTGTTTTAGATGATTGGTTTAGCTCCGAGATTTCGTGATAATTTCATAGGCTTTTCTTATTTTTTGAGTTTTTTCCTTAGCCAAAGTCATCATTTCTTCAGGTAAGCCCTTAGCAACCAATTTGTCCGGGTGGTTTTGGCTCATCAATTTACGATAGGCTTTTTTCACTTCAGCGTCGCTGGCTGAAGGAGTTAACCCTAATACGGCATAGGCATCTTGCAAAGTTGAGGCTTGTGATCTTGCTTGCTGTTGTCTGCCGTGACTATAAAATCTTTGCTGGGCCTGGAGTTGTATTTTTATTCGTTCAAATTCAAATCGGGGAATACCCAATACTTCGCAAATATGAATCAAAATATGTTGCTCGGTACTGGAAATTTCCCCATCTGCCATCGCTGCCTGAATTTGAATTTCCAGAAACATGCGAATCAAATGAATGCGACGATGACATTCATGGCGAAATTGTATTAATATCTCGTCCAGTGCAAAATCCTTATTTTTACCTTGTTGAAATAGTTTGATGGCGGTTTCTCGCATTTCGGGGGTTAACGCCATTTCATCCATGACCCGTTTGGCCAGGGTGATTTCTGCTTCAGAAACCCGACCATCAGATTTGGCAATATGCCCCATGATTGCAAAAGTAGCGGTAAAAAAAGCCATTTGTACGCGATGTTGTTCGCCCGGCTTAAAACCCTCGTTTGCCAATCTGTCGAAGCCATCCAGCCCGGAATCAAATTGATGTCCAATTGATGCGCCTAAAATTGCGCCCAAAGGTCCACCTAATAAAAAGCCAAATGCACCGCCCAAGAATTTACCGAGCCAACTCATGATTAATCCTGTTTAATAAAAAATGGTACATTAATAACATATTTTTAATTTTTTAGAGAGCAACCATGACGGCACCCCTTGCATTGTATGAATCATCATTGACCAGTTTGAAATTACTTGCTCGCGGCAAGGTGCGGGATATTTATGATGTTGACAATCAGCACATGTTGATTGTGACAACGGACAGAATATCAGCTTTCGATGTGATTTTGCCGGAACCGATTCCCGGCAAAGGCCAGGTTTTAACCAGCGTATCAAATTTTTGGTTTCAGAAAATGCAGCATATTATTTCCAATCATTTGTCTGATTTAACGCTGGAGCAAATATTGACTGATGAAGCGGAGCGTGCTCAGGTTGAAGGGCGGGCTATTATTGTCAAAAAACTGAAACCGCTGCCTGTTGAAGCGATTGTCAGGGGCTACTTGATAGGTTCAGGGTGGAAAGATTACCAGCAAACCGGTTCTGTCTGCGGCATTCAGTTACCAAAGGATTTACAACAAGCCCAACAATTACCGGAAGCGATTTACACACCATCAACCAAAGCGGAAATCGGCGATCATGATGAAAATATATCATTTTCCAAAACAGCTGAATTATTGGGAAAAAAACTGGCTGAGCAAGTAAGAGACGTAAGTCTGAAGATTTACAATGAAGCTGCAGAATTTGCAAAAAGTAGAGGGATTATCATTGCCGACACCAAATTTGAATTTGGCCTGAATGAGCAAGGCAAATTGTATTTGATTGATGAGATCTTAACGCCAGACTCTTCAAGATTCTGGCCGGCTGACCAATATCAGCTTGGTATCAGCCCGCCTAGTTTTGATAAACAGTTCATTCGGGATTATCTTGAAGCGCTGGATTGGGATAAAACAGCTCCAGGCCCTTCTTTGCCGGAAGAAGTCGTAAAAACCAGCGCAAAAAAATATCTGGAAGCCGAGCAGATATTAACGCATTGACCTTCCCAGCCTCCGAAATTGAGGTATCCATCTGTAAGGGTTGTGTTTTCCTTATCTGAAACCTGTTATCCGCATTGAAATCACGGATCCAGGTGAAATTCAGGAATTTTTCCTAATGACATTTATTTGTTAGTCCGTATGATTGATGGACGCAAGAAACTGACAGGAAACTATGCGATTCTTGTTGTTTCTCTTTTTGTGGCTTTGCCGAACCAGGGATGGTTCGTGAAGTCTCCCCCTCAAAGGATATAACTTAAATTAACAAAATCGGGAGAAAAACACTTATGAAAAATACGAACAAGTTGATGGCTGGGTTGATTGCTGGTTTTTTTACAGCAGGATCAGCAACAGCAGCAACAGCGACATGGGATTATAATTTTAAAACTACGCCGGATGGCGGTGCTGGTGCGTTAAGTTCCCCAATTGCCCAATTAGTTTTGGAAGATGTTACAGGGGTAAATGTTGGTGGGAGTAGTTTAAGCGGTGTTAAATTTACTTTGTCAAATTTGGGGACATCCCAGTACGATAATCCTGAGATTCCAGGTGATCAGACTTTTATTAATGGCTTGTTTCTGAATGCTTCATCCAGTAGTCCATTCGAAACCCAGTGGGCGGAAGTGCAACTTGGTGGGGATGCGGATTTGGCATCTGTTGAATTTGGTGAAGATGAGCATCCCAATCAATATGATTATTCCATTGAAGTAAATTTCAAAAGAGATATTCCAGGGCAAAATGCTTTGAAAGAAGGTGAAAGCATTAGTTGGATGTTTTTTAATTTTACAGGTGGAGCAGCTCCAACACTTTCTGATTTTTTGTTTGCAGGAACTGATGATCCTCTTCCTGGACCAGATGCGAGCTACCCCCAAGATGTTTGGTCAACCATTAAAATCAGAGGTGTTGACCCTGCGCAAGGAGAAATTGTATTTGGACAGGAAACTGTTCATGTAGTAGCTTCGCCGGTTCCTGTACCTGCTGCATTGCCATTGTTTATTTCAGCAATTGCAGGTTTGGGGATCGCTAGAAGACGCAAAAGCTGATTGGTTTAATCAGTTTATACTTCGCGCGGCCACGGATGCGGAATTTATAGCATACTGATTTTTGTCGAGAGCAAGGCACTCAAGCTACGCAACTATTTTAGTAACGAAGCTATCGGTAAAAACTCAGTTGTTAGAAATCCGCAGTCGTGGCCACGCAAAGTATAATATAGATACCCGCAGCAACTCACGGAAAAGGTGGCGCTGCGGGTTTTGTTTGAAAGTGTTAGCAGAATGAAAAATGAGAATAAGAATTATTCCTGTGTGTTGATGTAATTAATGATGCTGTGCCATGAGATTAAAAGAAAAAAAAATTAAACAGCTTGTCGTGCTGAATAAAGGACAAAGATTCAAAAAAACTGTGTTTGAGGCTAAATCAATAGCATCACAAACAATTCTATGTGGGTTGATGGTTTTTTCGGTTGGCTTTCAAGTCCAAGCGAAAGAAGATGCAGTTTCATTGCCCGAAATGAAAATTATTGGGATTAGTCCTGTGCATGGTTCCGGGCTACCAAAAAATAAGATACCTGGTAATATTCAAACCGTAACCAGTGAGGATATTGATCGCTCTGAAGCATTGGATGTGAGCAGTTTCCTAAGCCGGAACCTTAGCAGCGTAAATTTGAATGCTGCCCAGAATAATCCTTTGCAGCCTGATCTGAATTATCGGGGTTATTCTGCTTCACCTTTATTGGGATTGCCTCAAGGTTTAAGTATATTCATCAATGGCGCACGATTTAATGATCCATTTGGTGATAATGTCAATTGGGATTTGATACCGAAATCAATGATTCACAGCATTAATCTAGTCAGTGGCGCTAATCCGGTATTTGGTTTGAATACATTAGGGGGTGCAATTTCAATCCAAACCAAAAATGGTTTCAATTCGCCAGGGCATAAACTGGAAGTTTTTGGCGGTTCATTTGATCGAGTCGTGGTTTCAGCAGAAAGTGGCGGCAGTTATGGGGATTTTGCATATTTTGTCAATGTCCGGTATTTCGATGAACAGGGTTGGCGGGATGCTTCGCCTTCAGATGCATTAAATATCTATGGAACGGTTGGATGGCATACAGAAGAATCTACATTGGATTTGGGGTTTTTGTATGGAAAAAGTGATTTGATAGGAAATGGTGCAATTCCACTGGAATTAGCGCTGCAGGATCGTAGTGCGATTTTTACGTCACCAGATATTACCGAAAATGACATGAAGTTTTTAACCCTTGAGGGTACGCACTGGGTAAATGACAAAATTCAACTTGCCGGAAATGCTTATTGGAGGGAGACCGTTACCAAGTCATTTAATGGTGATGATTCAGGGTTTATCGAGTGTAAAAATGTTTTCCGGGGCGGTGATTCATATTTAGCCAACGGAGAAGATTTTACTGAATTGCTATTAGGCTTTTTGCCGCCAGGAACTGTCATTGAAGCAGACGATGCAGAGTGTGATGGGGTAACAAATTTCATCCCCGGCACTGAAGATACCTTACTAACAGACCAAAACGGAAATCTTATCCCTTCTTCTGAAGATAGACCGTTGGATGCCATCAATAATATCAGCACTCGTGAACAAACCAGTTTTGGCGTGAATCTCCAAAGTGCCTTTAATTACGATATTTTCGGGCATGGAAACCATTTTATTTTTGGAGGTTCATTTAACCGGGGCTTGGTTGATTATCGTTCAAGAGTTGAAGTTGCGCACTTACAAAAAAATCGAAGTACTGACAGAACAGGAATTTTTGTAGCGGCAGACGCTTTGGTAATGAATGGTAGTACCCGAACTTGGTCGTGGTATTTTTCCGACACTTTGGACTTGACTGAGACTTTAGCCTTTACAGTTGCTGGAAGATACAATCACACCAAAATTACCTTGAATGATAAATTGGGCAATAATCCGGAATTATATGGCATCCATTATTTTGATCGTTTTAACCCTTCTGTAGGTTTGACCTGGCAAGCGCAGGATAATCTTAACTTCTATGGCAGTTACAGCGAATCAACTCGAACACCGACTATTATTGAGCTGGCTTGTTCAGACCCAAATAATGAATGCCGATTGCCTAATGCGTTTCTGGCTGATCCGCCTCTTGATCAAGTGGTTGCAAAAAGTTTTGAAGCCGGTGTTCGGGGTTCTTTATGGAATGACCTGGCATGGAATGTGACGTTTTTCCATACCATCAATAAAAATGACATCATTTTTCAGTCAACGGGCGGCGCGACCTCCAATATTGGCTTTTTTGATAATATCGGTGATACTCGTCGTTTGGGAGTGGAAGTTAATTTGCGCGGCAAGCTATGGGATGATCGGGTAAATTGGTACACGAACTACAGTTTCATTGATGCGACTTTTCAGGATTCTTTCACCATTAACAGTCCTACGCATCCTAACGCAAATGATTCCGGTTTGATTCAGGTAGATAAAGGAGATCGAATCCCTGGTATTCCGCAGCATCAACTCAACGCCGGTTTGGAAGTGACTCTGTTTAAAGGAATGAAAGTTGGTGCTGATATTCTGTTTAATTCAGGCCAGCATGTCAGGGGCGATGAAGGAAATTATCTGTCAGAATTGGAACCGTACTGGGTTCTGAATTTACACGGCAGCTATGCAGTCACTGATAATTTCTCATTGTTTGTAGTCATGGAGAATGTTGCCGATAACAAATATGAGTCTTTTGGTTTACTGGGTGAATCCAACGAACTGCCAGGGTTTGAGAATTTCACTAATCCTCGTTTTGTAGGGCCGGCGCCTCCTTTTGGTGTGTGGGGAGGAATTCGGGTTACATTTTGATAACCAGTCCTGCTGCACCTCACTCAACCCTCATCTGAAGGAGGGGGTTGAGTGAAAGAATTAATAAATAGTCAAATTTAGCTGTTCAGCGTCTGAAACCCATAAAAAATTCACGTATAATCTTGGTTTTTAAATAGTTGTAAATCGAGATTTTGCATGAAAAAAATTTTATTGTTGCCTTTGTTGTTGATTGTACTTCCAGGCTGTTCAGAAAAGCAGGAGTTTGAGCAGGCGGTTCTGAAAGATATGCAAAAGGATCAGGATATCAAAGATTATCAAATTGATCCTGAGCACATGACTGATTGTGTTGTTGAAAGAACCAGCGGCAAAATGCCGGGTATCTTTTTTGGTGATCCAAAGCGTATGGAAGCATACAAGTTATATACAAAAATGCTAGGGTTGAGTGAGGCCGAAAACCCTGAAAAAACAATAAAAGAATTGCAAAAGGATTTTGGTGGCGGACGCGGACTTTCAATAGCGAAAGGGAAATATTCACAAAGCGTTTTTGATTGTATTGCTCAGATGTTGATGCAATATGGAAAGGAAGAACCAGAAGCTGACGAGCAGGGAAATGCGGAAGTTAAAGAGCCGTCTGGCGCAGAAACTAAAAATCCTGAAAGCCGCATGGAATAATAGTTTCCGATTTAAGCTGTTATTTTTGGAACTGATTTTAGTGGGTTTGTCCTGCTCAAGGGCATGTCGGGTTAAGCTTCTGCTAACTCAATCTGCAAATGGTCATAATCCTATAGATTAAAAATGAATCATTCAATAGCTTTCCCGACCCCGACTGATTCCAATAACATCAATATCACGCCCAGCGTAATTGCAGAGTCTGCAATATTAAAAGCCGGCCAATGCCAGGATTGATAATAGACATCGAGGAAGTCGATCACATAACCATAAGCGATGCGATCTATCAAATTGCCTATCGCACCTCCCAGAATTAATGCCAGGGACGCGGCCAATAATGTTTCGTGTTTTTGTAATTTTGCTAGCCAAATAATCAGAATAATGCTGATTGCAGCCGCCAGAATCGCAAACAGCCAGCGTTGCCAACCTCCCGCATCACTTAAGAAACTGAACGCGGCGCCGGTATTATGCACATAGGTTAGATTAAAGTAAGGAATAAGCGGTATCGACTCGTACAAATTCATGGCTTTCACCACAGCCAGTTTACTGATCTGATCCAACGCAACCACCAACCCTGAAAGCCAAAGCCATTTCAACATGATTATGCGTATTTTCTGATTTCGCCAGCACCAACAACATTTTCCACACAACGCCCGCACAACTCGGGATGCTCGGCATTTTCGCCGACATCATGTCGATGATGCCAGCAGCGTACACATTTTTGATGTTCTGAGGCAAAAATTCTTAGTTTTAGTCCATCTATACCGGTTTCCAGTGCTGTTTCGGGACAAAATTGTTGGTCAATAACGGCAGCGTTGGAGGTAATAAATACAAAATGCAACTCACTTGCCAGTTTATTCAAAATATCCATCAGACCATCATGACAATACAGCTCAACTTCCGCATTTAACGATGCACCTATTTCATTTTTATTCCGCAATACTTCCACTTCCTTGCTGACCGCATCGCGCACTGCAATAATGGTTTGCCAGTCTTCACGGGACAAGCTGTCAGATTCATTCAGTTCGAATAAATCCTGATACCAGGTTTCCAGAAATACCGAATCACTTCTTTCGCCCGGCAGATACTCCCAAATTTCATCAGCGGTATAACAAATAATTGGCGCCAGCCAGCGGCTCATGGCTTCAGCAACATGATACATGGCAGTCTGCGCTGATCTTCTGGCAATACTGTTTTCCTGTGTGGTGTATTGCCGGTCTTTAATAATATCCAGATAAAAGCCGCCTAGATCAATGGTACAAAAATGCAGCACTTTTTGGTAAACCTGATTGAACTGATAACTCTCATAAGCATCTGTCACCTGGCTCTGTAATTGTGCGGTACGGTCAACTACCCAGCGATCCAGCGCCAGCATGGCTTCAGGACTGACCATGTGCAGAGAGGGATCAAAGCCGTTCAGATTGGATAATAAAAACCGAGCTGTATTTCTTAAGCGGCGATAACCATCAGAAGTGCGTTTGAGAATTTCATCAGAAACCGACATTTCGCCTCGATAGTCAGTGGAAGCAACCCACAAGCGCAACACATCTGCACCCAGATTATTCATGACTGACTGAGGCGCCACCACGTTGCCGCGGGATTTGGACATTTTCTTGCCCTCGGCATCAACGGTAAAACCGTGCGTTAATACTGCCTTGAACGGCGCTACTTCGTTCATTGCCACGGAAGTCAGCAATGAGGATTGAAACCAGCCGCGATGCTGGTCCGAGCCTTCCAGATATAAATCCGCCGGAAAATGCAAGTTAGGGCGGCGATCCAGAACACAGGCATGAGTTACGCCGGAATCAAACCAAACATCCAGGGTGTCCTGCATTTTTTCATACTGCCCAGCCTCTTCGCCCAAAAGTTCTTCAGTATCCATCGAAAACCAGGCTTCTATACCTTGCTGTTCAATACGTTGCGTCACCTGCTCAATCAGCTCAACGGTACGTGGATGTATTTCTCCCGTTTCTTTATGGACAAACAATGCAATCGGTACCCCCCAGGTACGCTGCCTGGATATACACCAGTCTGGGCGACTTTCCAGCATGCTTTCAATTCTGGCCTGCCCCCAGTCAGGAATCCATTGCACCCGCTTGATCTCATTTAAGGCCTGCTCCCGAAGATGATTTTTGTCCATGGAAATAAACCATTGCGGCGTGGCACGAAAAATAATCGGTGTTTTATGACGCCAGCAATGGGGATAACTGTGCTCAATGGCATGATTATGCAGCAGCTTGCCATGCTGCTCTAAAACTTCCAGCACATGATCATTGGCATTAAATACGTGTTCTCCTGCAAACAATTCGGTGTTATTCAGAAATACCCCGTTATCGCCCACCGGATTATCAACGGGTAAACCATATTTTTGACCAACGACATAATCATCCTGGCCATGACCCGGTGCGGTATGGACGGAACCAGTTCCTGCCTCCAGTGTCACATGATCACCTAAAATAATTGGCACCTGACGATCATAAAAAGGATGTTGCAATAATTGGTTTTCCAGCGCTTCGCCCTTGCAATAACCAATCACATGGTAATCATCAATTTCATAGCGCAACATCACATCCTTGAGTAATTGTTCCGCCACTACCAGGCGTTCTTTTTTACCGTTTTTTTCGCATTGAACGACAGAATATTCCAGTTCCGGATTAAGTGCCACCGCCTGATTGGCCGGTAGTGTCCACGGCGTTGTTGTCCAGATCACAACTGATAAAGGCCCTTCGCCTTCGTGTTCAGGCGCATGATGACAACTTGCCATAAATCTGGCCTCATCAATGACTTGAAATCTGACATCAATGGCTGGAGAGTGTTTATCTTCGTATTCAACCTCGGCTTCGGCCAATGCCGAACCACAGTCGGTACACCAATGCACCGGTTTTGCGCCTTTGCTTAAATGCCCTTTACTACAGATTTTACCTAAAGAGCGGACAATATCAGCCTCAAAAGCATAATCCATGGTTAGATACGGATTATCCCATTCACCAAACACGCCCAGACGGATAAATTCTTGCTTTTGTGTGTTAACTTGCTTGGTTGCGTATTCTCGGCAGGCTTTTCTGAATTCAGCATGAGAAACCTTTACTCCCGCTTTACCTACCTTTTTTTCAACCATTAATTCAATTGGCAAGCCATGACAATCCCAGCCAGGCACATAAGGAGCGTCAAAACCAGCCAGAGTTTTCGACTTGACGATAATGTCCTTCAAAACTTTATTGACAGCATGACCGATATGAATTGCGCCATTTGCGTATGGAGGGCCATCATGCAACACAAACAGCGGCTTGCCGGCAAACTGTTTGCGAATTTTTTCATACAGTTTTGCTTCATTCCAATGCTTTAGGCGCTGCGGCTCGCGTTGCGCAAGGCTGGCTTTCATCGGGAAAGCGGTTTTAGGTAAATTCAGAGTTTTTTTGTAATCTGTGGTCATGATTTTTTAAATTGCTAATATTTGTTGAGCGCTGGCAACGTCTTTATGAATTTGTCGTTGTAAATCCTCAAGCGACTGAAATCGTACTTCATCCCTGATTTTTTTCTTGAAATGTACCTCAACTTCCTTGCCATAAATATCTTCATCAAAATTGAATAAATGTACTTCCAGAACCACCCGGGTACCGCCATCAAAAGTGGGTCGGGTGCCTACATTGGCGACACCGGACAGTTCACGTTCATCGATGCCTGTCATGGTAACGGCAAAAACGCCCTGAATCGGGGTTTTTTCCCGGTGCATTTGAATATTTGCCGTTGGAAACCCGATAGTCGCTCCTCGCTTATCACCATGTTCGACTGTGCCACAAACTGAATAAGCTCTGCCCAATAGCTTTTCGGCAGTGTCAAGTTCGCCAGCATTCAAGGCATCCCGAATCAAGGTACTACTCACTCGTTGGCCATCAATTAAATAAGGTTCGGTGCTTTCAACATGAAAACCGTAGATTCTACCCATTTCCTTAAGCATGGCAAAATTACCGCGCCGAGCCTTGCCAAAATGGAAATCGTCACCCACCACCAGAAATTTAATATTCAAACGATTCAGGAGAATTTCTTTAATAAAATACTCGGGTTCAGCATCGGCGAATGCCTGATTAAAACGCACGATTAACAAATAATCAATCGCCAGATTCTCAAAATGTCTAACTTTTTCCTGCAACCGGGTCAATCTGGCAGGCGCATTATCACGCAGAAAATATTCAAGTGGTTGTGGTTCAAAAACCATCGCCACCACTGGCAAACCAAATGCCTTGCCTTGTTGTGCAAGTTTTTGAATGACAGCACGATGGCCCAGGTGAACGCCATCAAAATTGCCTATGGTCAAGACACAGCCTTTGGTCATTGGCCTAAGCTGGTCCAGTCCTCTAATTAATTGCATCTGAAATTGCTAATTGTGCGTAAAAACAGTTTATTTTACATTAATTTGCCTGTTTTCCGCATTTCTCAGATACATTTTGATTTTAGCGCTAATTTAATGGCTAAATTTGGTAGCAAATCTGCTATTAATTCAGGCAATGGGTTTTTGCAGCGTATAATTCGCTGTTTTGAATCAAGAACTGAAAACTATGTGTTGGAGCGGCGAAGCATCCACGGCACTGGCAACCATCGGTTTATCCAGTACCGTCTATTTCTGGTATAAAAAGGAACCTGCTGTTTTATGGGCAACATTGGGATATTTTTCCTTGATGGAGGCACTTCAGGCATATACCTACACCGTCATTGACGACTGCGCCAGCCCAGGCAATCAAATTGCGACCTTGCTGGGATATCTGCATATTGCTTTTCAGCCTTTTTTTATCAATGCTTTGTCGATGTATTTCATTCCGGAACGCATCAAAAACAAGATTTCCGGTGTGGTGTATTTTTTCTGCTTTTTATCAGCGATCGCTTTTTTGATTCGGTTGTACCCATTTAATTGGGCGCCCGCTTGTTATCAGGTTAAATACAAATTCTTTGTATTTAACGATTATTTCGATTCCTTCATCGTACCGTTTTGCGGCGAAAAAATTTGCTCGGTTTCTGGTGCCTGGCACATCGCCTGGGAAGTGCCTGCAATAGCCAATCTATTTCTGGTGAACATGTATGCTTTCTCAGCCTTTTTTCTGCCATTTTTTTACGGCTCCTGGAAAATAACCATTTATCATTTATTAACCGGCCCTTTTCTGGCTTATCTGACAACCTCCAATCCCAACGAATGGGCCGCTGTCTGGTGCTTGTATTCGATAGGCTTATTGTTGATTTTGGTAAAAACCCGGATTAGGGATTATTTACATGTTAAGCAGTGGTTTTGGTGGAGATATGTTTAGCGGTTGCCAAGCTTGTCATATTTTGGTGCATTCCCCTCAACAAACCAATGCAGCAATTTTTAACGTGCTTGGCTACCGTAACTTTAGTTTACTAGAATCTCAGTTTTTTGAGTGGAAGCAATAAGTAAGCCATCTATATTGCATCTAAAAACTTCAATGCCCCATTGGCTGAATGCTGATTTCAACACGTCGGTTTTGAGCCCGCCCTACGGAGGTACTATTAGAAGCAATCGGCATACTTTCACCCATTCCAGTCGCAACAACTCGGTTTGGCGTTACTCCTTGAGCGATCAAATACTGTGCCACGCTATCAGCTCGTCGTTGAGAAAGGTTTAGGTTATATTGTGCGCTGCCCGTCGAATCGGTATGGCCAGTCACCCTGATTAATGTTTCAGGAAAACCATTTAATACAGTCGCCACTGCGTTTAGTGTGTTGTAAAATTGCGGGGAAATATTGGAAGAATCCGTCGCAAAGGTAATGTTTCC
>JALSJK010000009.1 GCA_026989395.1 Methylomonas sp. | reverse complement strand
ATCGTTATTTTAATGCTTATACCAAGGCAATTCAGACCCTAGCGGCAAATAGGCAAAGTACCGAAATTTATTTTAATCATAGTATTTCGATTAAATTATCGGCACTTTGTCCCCGTTACGAGCCCCTCCAACACCAAATAGCCATCAAAGAACTGACAGGTAAATTGTTGACGTTGTCAGTACAGGCCAGAGAAACTGAAATTTCAGTCACCATTGATGCGGAAGAAACTGAACGTTTGGAAATGTCATTGTTGATTTTTCAACAATTGCTATCCAGTCCTGAGCTACAAGGTTGGTCAGGTTTGGGACTGGCTGTTCAGTCCTATCAGAAACGCGCAGTCAGTGTTATTGGTTGGCTTGCCAGTCTGGCAAAATATCACCATTGCAAAATTCCGGTTCGTTTGGTTAAAGGCGCTTATTGGGATCGGGAAATAAAACGCACTCAGCAAAATGGTCTGGATGATTACCCGGTTTTTGTACACAAAACAGCAACAGACGTGTGTTTTCTGGCTTGCGCCAAACAACTGTTATCACAACCAGAATATTTTTATCCACAGTTTGCTACCCATAATGCCCATACGGTTGCCGCAATTCTGGGATTTGGAAATAATCATCCAGGCTTTGAATTTCAACGTTTACATGGCATGGGAGAGCAACTACATCGAGAAACCCTAAAGCAAACCCAAGGTAAAATTCCTTGCCGGATTTATGCTCCTGTCGGAATTTATCAGGATTTATTGCCTTACCTGGTCAGAAGATTGCTGGAAAATGGCGCCAACACATCTTTTGTCAATCAGGTTGAAAATCCCGATATTGCGATAGAACAGGTGATTGATGACCCAGTGCACAAGCTGAGGCATTCCGAGGTTTCTGCTGGTATTGTTTTACCAAAAGATTTATTTCTGCCAAGAAAAAACTCTAAAGCACTCAATGTTGATGATTTACAGGTACTGGAGCAATTACAAGATAACCTAAAACGTCTCGCAAAGCGGAAATGGCTTGCATATCCATTGGTCAACGGGCAGTCTGTGACCGGGCCGCAACATAAGGTGTTCAGTCCTTTTGATCATCGAAAAACAGTGGGTTCGATTGTCCATAGTGATAAGCAATCGGTTGTTCAAGCAGCAATGTGCGCCAGTCAAACGTTTGAATCATGGCGGCTAAGTTCAGTTGAAAAGCGGGCCGAATATTTACAAAATGCGGCGGATTTACTGGAAGAATATCGCTTGGAGCTGGTTTCGCTCTGTATTCGTGAAGGGGGTAAAACTCTTAAAGATGCGCTTGCCGAGATTAGAGAAGCCGTTGATTACTGTCGATATTACGCAGTGCAGGCAAAGGAACAGTTTAATCTGCCGGAAAAATTGCCTGGCCCAACAGGTGAAGAAAATGTATTACGATATTTGGGTCGTGGAGTATTTGTTTGCATCAGTCCCTGGAATTTTCCTGTTGCCATTTTTATTGGTCAGATTGCAGCAGCACTGGTGACAGGGAATACTGTGATCGCTAAACCTGCCGAATTGACTACTTTGACCGCTTTTCGTTGTATAGAAATTTTGCATCAGGCGGGTTTTCCAGGTTCGGTGCTTCAGTTTTTACCAGGAGAAGGTGAATTCATAGGAGCAAACTTACTAAGCGATGAACGAATCGCAGGCGTTGTTTTTACCGGGTCAACAACAACAGCAAATTGGATTAATCAGCGGTTGGCCAAAGCATCTGTAATCCCAGTTTTAATTGCCGAAACCGGCGGTCAGAATGTCATGATTTCCGATAGCTCGGCCCATACCGAACAACTGGTGCAGGATGTTCTGGTTTCGGCCTTTAACAGCGACGGACAACGTTGTTCAGCATTACGTGTACTGTATATTCCGCATCCGGTGGCGGATAAAACTATTTCCATGCTTATTGGTGCAATGCAGCAATTAAACATGGGTAGTCCTGAGCAGTACAGTAACGATATTGGCCCAGTAATCAGTCAACAAGCAGTAGAACAATTGCGTGCTCATATAGACAGTATTCAGCAGCATTCTGTATTGTTATATCAATGTGACTTATCTGAGAAGTTAGGGAATGGCAGTTATTTCCCGCCAACCTTGTTGGAAATCAAGTCAATCCAGCAATTAACAAAA
This sequence comes from Methylomonas sp., assembly GCA_026989395.1. Lineage (GTDB taxonomy): Bacteria > Pseudomonadota > Gammaproteobacteria > Methylococcales > Methylomonadaceae > JALSJK01. The sequence goes on along the minus strand of JALSJK010000009.1, from coordinate 4,165 downwards.
GAGGTTTTTGGTCCGGTTTTACATATTATTCGATATGATCCAGCTGACCTTGATACTGTTATTAAAGATATTAATGCCACCGGTTATGGTTTAACATTGGGGATCCATAGCCGGGTCAAAGCGACGATTAATAAAATTACCGATCTTGCAAAAGTCGGTAATATTTATGTAAATCGAAATATGATCGGCGCAGTGGTGGGAGTGCAGCCGTTTGGCGGAATGGGACTTTCTGGCACTGGCCCAAAAGCAGGCGGGCCAGGTTATTTGCAGCGATTTACTGTGGAGCAAACAGTGACCAAAAATACCGCTGCAATCGGAGGTAATGTGATGTTAATGACGCAGGATTTATCTTGATGCTGCATGGTTTTTTTATAAAGCGAGTAGCTGAAAATTTATATCTTTTACTTAACCTGCTTGAGGGGATAATTGACGCAAGACAACTGTAAATAGACCAGGATGGCTAGTCTGAATGTCTTTTTTTTGATGTATTTAGTGTTCGAAACAACCATCTGGAGTGACTGCAATTACTCGATCGGCAAAGCTTATGGTTTCCGGTCTATGGGCGATAACGATGCGAGTTAGATGCATCTGGGCAATATTATTATTAATTTCTTGTTCCAGATTGATATCTAAATGTGCAGTGGATTCATCAAGGAATAATATTTTTGGTTTTTGGTATAACGCACGAGCTAGTAATATCCGCTGTTTCTGGCCGCCAGACAAAGTGGTCCCCATATCTCCAATCAGTGAATTATAACCCATGGGCATAAGCATGATCTCATCATGGATGACTGCAAGATGGGCGCACTCCTTAATCCTTTTTTGGTCAAAATGGGGATCAAAAAAGCTGATATTGTCACTAATGGAACCAGATAGCAATTGGTCGTTTTGCATAACACAGGCGATTTGATCACGATAGTTACGAAGACCAAACGACTTAATATCAATACCATCAACCAATATTTTACCATTTACTGGTTCCAGTAACCCCAGCATGACTTTCATTAAAGTTGACTTTCCACATCCTGAAGGTCCAATTAGGCATATTGATTCTCTAATATTAATGTTTAAATTTATGTTATTTAAAACATAAGGGTCAGTTTCAGAATAGCGGAAGCTGATATTTTCAACTTTCAATTCTCCTTTAACCTTTTTTCTATTAATCTGCTCAAGACCATTGTTTTCTATTTTTGTCATCACAATATCACCTAGCCTTGCCAGGTGCAGACTAACCATTTTGTATTTTATGATTTGTTCAATCAGCGATGATGCCTTTTCCGTAAATTGGCCTTTATAAGACATAAATGCAAAAACCATTCCGACAGACATTTGATTTTCAATCACTTGCTGTGCAGCTAAATAAACAACCAGCACATTTTCCAATCCAAATAATAATCCATTTACAACCGCATAATTTATTTCTAGTTTGTCGATACGAATGTCTGCATTTAAGGCATCAGCATAAAGATTTTGCCAAATTGATTGACGTTGTGCTTCATTACCAAATAACTTGATACTTTGCACTCCTCGGATAGTTTCCATAAAATTGGAATCTTCTTTAGCGCCAGCGACAATGCTATCTTCGGTTAATTGCCTGAATGGTCTGTAAACTGCAAACCGAAATAGTGTATATAACAAAACACTCACGATTACGATCAAGGTCAACAAAGGGTTGTATAGAAACATCATGATTAAAGTGCCAATGAGCATAATCCCGTCAACCACTGCAGCAATTATTTCGTTGGTTAACATTTCCTTAATGTAGTCCATAGAACCAAAACGAGACACAATATCGCCAATATGACGTTTTTCAAAATAGGCAAGCGGTAAGCGAATCAAGTGCCGAAATAAATTATTGGCCATTTGGATATTAAGTTGAGCTCCCATGTTAATGAGGATTAAAGAGCGAAGTGCAGTGACGCCCACTTTAATCAACATCAACAACAAAAAACCCAACGCTAAAATTTTTAGTAAATCAAAGTCATGACTAATGATGACCTCATCAATCACCAATTGCATGTAAAATGGTGAAGCAATGGCAAACAGCTGCAATAACAATGACAACAAAAAGATCTGAAACAGCGTTTTCTTAATTCCGCGAATACGTTGCCAAAAATCAGACAATCGTGCTTTTTGTTCTTCCTTTTTTTGCTCAAACTTTTTGGTAGGCGTCAGCTCTAAGCCAATCCCGGTAAAATGTTTGGAGGCTTCTGCAAATGATAAAGTATGTTCTCCTCTGGCTGGGTCATGAATAATGACCGAACGGGCAGTGACCTTTTTGAGTACCACAAAATGATTGAGATCCCAATGCAATATAGCCGGGCATTGCAGGAGCTTTAATTCGTCCAGTTCTAATTGTAAGGCTCGAGTTGCAAAATGCAGCTGATCAGCTATTTGCATCAACCCTTGCAATCCGATCCCTCTTAATGAGATTGGGTAATTTTGTCGTAAAGTATTTAAATTGATTTTATGACCATGGTAACAAGCAATCATGGCCAGGCTGGCAAGTCCGCATTCTGCTGCTTCGGTTTGCAAAATAATCGGCAGTTTATGGGTATTAGAAAATTGCAACAAGTGAACCGGACTTTCCACTAAAGGCGGCCTCTTAAGCTATAAATCGGTTCAAGTAACCATTCGCCCAATGAGCGCCCCTCTAGAATAATAGTTGCTTCTATACTGTTTACGGTCAAAAATACCTCACTACATTCATAACAATCAATTTACATTCAGTATGTTACAGAATGTCAAAAGTGCATTTTTCAGCGTAAACAGTATAATAACATCCCCGCCTGTAAATCAAATTTTCGTCCATAGGCTGATATTGCTTGGTTCTCTGGGATCACAGATACCCGGTAGACGGGTTCTTCCAGTTTAACAGGCACTTTTAGCTCTTCAGGCGATAAAATGACTTCTGTCACTTTATCGATAGTGCCTTTATACAAACCAAATCGCTGATAAGGAAAGGCGCTGTAGCGCAGTAATACCGATTGCCCGGATTTAATAAACCCAATCGCTCGGGTAGGAATAAAAAGATCTGCTTTAAATCGTGCATTATTTGGCAGAATAGCAAGTAAAGGCTCATCTTTTACAGTTTGACCGAATTTTGCCTGAATAGCAGTCACGCGGCCAGCAGATGGAGCCCGCAAAGTATAGGTTCGCCTGCCAGAAATTTCTATTGTTTTTTGTTCTATTTCAGATAATTGCAGTTTGATTTCAGATTGTTTTATTGCTGCTTTTAGCGGAATTTGATGTAAAAGGTTTTTGGCTTCCGTCAACTGATTTTGTTTGTCATTTAATTGTTGCTTGGTTTCATCAAGTCTCAATTGAATATCAACATGATGTTCCTGGGCTTTAATGAAGTCTGATTGGGATAAATAATTTTTCGACAGCAATTGTTCAAGACGCTTTAGGTGCGCTTGAGAGACCATATACTTCTTTTTATGAGTTGTAATTAATATATTAAGTTGTTGGATTTCTCGTTTAAGACCAGTAATCTGATCTTTATATTGTCTTATTTCTCTAAGGCTTAAATGCTTCTGTTCTTCGAGTTTGCTTGTAATAGCTGCTTTGTTTTGTTTGAGCTTGCTTAAAACCAGTGCATCATTATCTATAGATTGACGATTGGTCTTTTGTGTTGAGATGGTAAACAGCACCTCGCCTTTGCTAACTCGATCCCCTTCACTAACATGAACAGCAGTAACAAGCCCGGGTTGGATGGCGTATATTTTAACTAAACCCTTGTTTGGGATAAGATAACCAGAAACATTTTCCCTGCGTGCATAAGTGCCATATACAAGAAATGTCACTGCGACAATTATCACAATGGTGATAGCGCCGGTAATCATATAAAATGATAACGGCTGAATTAACACTACCTCGCCCCAGAGGCGTTGTTTCTGATTATCCAGAGCTTCTTGACGAAAAAGTGAGGCCATCCCAAACCCAAAACGTAAAATAAACTGCGTTAAACATCAACCCAATGTTGAATGATCGCATGACGAACTATTGCATATACTCCCTAAGAAAAACCTAAGAAATCCTAAGAAATCCTAAGAAATCCTAAGAAATCCTAAGAAATCCTAAGAAATCCTAAGAAATCCTAAGAAATCCTAAGAAATCCTAAGAAATCCTAAGAAATCCTAAGAAATCCTAAGAAATCCTAAGA
>JALSJK010000008.1 GCA_026989395.1 Methylomonas sp. | reverse complement strand
GATGCAACACTTCAAGGTGTTTAATCTCTTCGTCTGATAGGCGGTAATCATTCATGTCGCTATTATATTCGCAATCAATACAATGTGCCAGCTAGTTAATGTGTATTCTTGATCGCGAATAGTATATAACTTGGCAAAATAAGGACTAATCGGATTACTTGGACCTTAATTGAAAGTATCATGGTGGTCGCAAACTGCCATCCACATATCTTCCTTCAAGAGAGGACTCAGCACTATAGAAAATTGTGCGGAGGAGAAAACTTTTATTTGAATTTCATTAAAGAAAATCTAGTCGTGGCCGATAAGCTTTATGCCCTTTTTTAATTTAGAGAAATAACTATGTCCAATTCGATAGGTAGCGTTGGCACGCCGGGTTTTGCTACAGCATATCAGAGTGCGAAAACCGATCAAGCCAAGGAAGTGCTGATGCTGAAAAAAATGCAGGATAATCAAAAAATGCAGGGTGAAAGTGCGATGAAGTTGCTGGATTCTGCAACTAGCGTGGTTTCTGCCAGTAAGATTGATGTTCGCGTTTAGAGAATATTAGATATTTTGTAGGACTGGCTTTAACCGCGATCAAGCCATATTGCAGCTAAAGCCGGTTTCTACAAGGGTGTTTGGCGAAGCAGAATTAGGTGTTATTCAGTACGAAGTGCTTCAAGCGGTTCCAGGCGGGCTGCTTTCATTGCCGGAGCAACGCCGGCAATGATTCCTACTAACAGAGCAGTCCCAAAAGCTGCAATAATATAAATCCAGGCATGCTGTACCGGTAGGGCCGGGACAAATACTTGGATTGATTGTACGACTGCCAAGCCAAAAAAAACACCTAATATTCCTCCTGCAGCACTTAATGCCAGGGCTTCATATAAAAAAAGCAAAAAAACATCACGCTGCTCCGCACCAATTGCGCGTAACAATCCAATTTCAGATATTCTCTCTGTGACGGCGATGGTCATAATGGTTAGAATGCCTACAGAACCCACCAGCAATGAAACCCCGCCTAAGGCAGCGACCGCAAGTGTCAAAATATCTAGAACAGAACCCATGGTTTCCAGCATTTGGTTTTGAGTGACCACGGTAAAATCTTCATGACCATGTCGGGCAATGAGTCTTTTTTTTATGGATTTGACTACTTCCTCGGGTGATGCGTTTTTCTTATACAGCAAATCAATTTCCATTAAGCTTTCCCTGTTAAATAATGCCAGGGCTTTTTCAGCAGGGATATAGATAGAATCATCCAGATCAAAACCCAGCATTTGGCCTTTTTGTTCCATCACGCCAATGACGCGAAACCGGTCAGTGCCGATACGGACGCGTTGCCCCAAGGCATTACTTTGGCCGAATAATTCACGATATAGTTTATGCCCTAACACAGCAAACGCGCGCGGGTTGCGTTGCTCACCGGCAGGTAGAAAATTTCCAAATTTAACTTTGATTTTCCACACTTGAGGCACGGCGGGGCCAACGCCGAAAACACTGGCTCGACGCTGTTTCTTAGTCGTCTCAATTCTGGCGTTTCCTTGCACAAAGGGCACTGCTGCAATGACATTGTCTAGTTTGCTCAGGCTGATTGCATCAGCTTGGCTTAATGGCCGTACAGTGCTGATGGTTGCTCCGGAAATGCCAAAAGTCGAAGTTTTCCCTGGAAATACAGCAACAAGGTGAGTGCCGAATTGAGTAAATTCTGCCAACACAAAATGATGGATACCCCGACCAATGGAGGTAAGAATCACTACTGCGGCAATTCCAATGATTAAACCCAATGCGGTAAGTCCCGAGCGAATTTTATATGCTGAAAGGGTTCTGAATGATAATAGCAGCAAGTCGGCAGTATGCATTTTAGTAATTAATTAACCTTGGAAAGTAAGTTGGTAATAGTTGATTTTGACTTCTATACTTAATCAAATATTGAATTAATTTTCGAGAACTATCTAATATGATCACGAAACCCGTAACAGCATTAATGAATCAATTCAGCTGTGGAAATAAAATGCTGATTATTTCAGTAGCTTTTATTGTTCCTTTGCTGATAACCCTTTATATGCTTCTCAGTGAGCAATTGGCAGTGATCAACTTTGTTGAAAAAGAGCAGCGCGGTCTGGAGTATATTATTCCATTAAGAGAGCTTGTGCAGCATTTGCCAGAGCATCGGGGTATGACTAATCGTTACTTGTCTGGTGATAGTGGGGTAAAAGCTAAGATACTTGCCAAGCGGCGTGAAATTGCGGAAGATATTGAGTTGGTAGATGAGGTTGATCAAAAATTCGGAGATGAGTTTGAGGTAAAGGCAAAATGGAATGCCATAAAAAATAACTGGCGGCGTTTGGAGGATGAAGCTTTAAATAGCCCCAGAACAGAAGTTTTTGAGCAGCATAGTCAATTGATTGCTGAAATTTTATCGCTAATGAATGATGTGAGTGATAATTCTAATCTATCATTAGACCCAGAGCTTGACAGTTATTATCTAAGTCTATCTGTTGTTTCATTGATTCCACAAGTAGTTGAGCATCTTGGGCGGGTGCGCGGACTTGCATCCGGGATTGCAGCAACAGGGACAGCTGATTTGCAGGATGTGATCAAACTTACTACCTTGCTTGCGATAGTGAAAAATGAATTTTCTGAATTGGATCATGGTGTAGATGTTTTATCCAGAGCCAATCAGTCAGTTTTCGCAAAAATAAGTCCTGATTTTAGCCGTGTTGTGTCTCAATCAGAAAACTACCTTCAGCTTATTGGCAGGGAAATTTTGCAGGCTGATCAGGTTAAAATTGATTCAGCTAGCGTATTTGAACAGGGATCAGAAGTGATAGGTGTGAACTTAAAAATCTGGGATCTGTTAATTCCGGAGTTGTCTGGTGTCCTTAAGGAAAGAAAAGATCGTTATGTTAACCTTCTGGTACTAGAGTTAGCCATTGTTGTGGTGATGACGATGTTGGCGATTTACCTATTTATGGGTTTTTTTCAGTCATTTATCAATGCGATTGAAAAATTAAAAAATGCTACCGCTGAAGTTGCTGCTGGAAATCTTGGTGTGAGAGTAGCGCTGGAAAACCAGGATCAGTTTGGTGAAGTAGCGGAGTCTTTCAATGAAATGTCCGAGCAGTTTTCAGAAGTCTTGAGAGAAATGCAGGTTGCAGTTGAGCAACTTGCTGCATCATCTGCACAATTATTTCAGGCAAGTGAACAGTCTAATGAGGGTATGCAAAGGCAGCAATCTGAAGTTGAGCAAATGGCTTCAGGAATGACTGAAATGGCAGCTTCAGCACAGGAAGTGGCGCGAAGTGCGCAAAGTACTGCCGAAGCCACACAAGCAGCGCATGAAAATGCATCATCCGGATCCTCTGCGATTGAAAGTACAGTTAAAGCAATTAATGCCTTATCTGATGAATTTGCAACGGCAACGGGCGTTGTGCAAAACCTGGCCGATGATAGTGAAAAAATAGGTTCGGTTTTGGATGTTATTCGAAGTATTGCCGAGCAAACAAATTTATTGGCATTGAATGCGGCCATTGAGGCAGCAAGAGCAGGCGAGCATGGCCGGGGCTTTGCTGTGGTTGCCGATGAAGTTCGAACTTTGGCCAGTCGTACTCAGGAATCGACCCAGGAAATTCAGGATATGATTGAGCGGTTGCAAGCGGGCACCATGGAAGCGGTTTCTGTTATGCAGGAGGGACAGAAACGAACCGTAAACACCGTTGAGGATACAAAACGAGAAAGTGTGTTCCTGACCGATATTATCAATTCAATTTCTGAAATTGATGAGATGTGTCGGCATATTGCCAGCGCATCAGAGCAGCAGTCATCCGTTGCTGGATCCATGAGTCAGAGTGTTGAGCAAATCAATCAAGTGACACATCAAGCACTTCAAGGGTCACAGCAAACTCTTGGAAATAGTGTAGGTTTAACTCAATTATCAGATCGAATCAGGACTCTGATTCGTCGCTTTAGACTGGGTAGTTGATTTGTTTTTCAGTAGACTTGGTAAATCTGCAACCGAAGCAATGACAAAATCTGGTTTGATTTTTGAAGTCCTCACGTAATCTTCTCGATATTTTCCGGTTTTGACAAGAATGCATTGTAGGTCAGCGGACTGCCCTCCTCCAATGTCAGAATCGATATCATCGCCAATAATAGCGACGTTGTTGCTGGGGAGGCCAATGTCATTCAAAGCCATTTGAAAAAAATTTAATGCGGGTTTGCCAATCAACGTTGCCTGTTTTCCGCTTGCATATTCCAGTGCAGTGACAAAGCCGCCAATATCCATTTGCAGTCCCTGTTCGGTTTGCCAGAAACGATTTTTGTGGATAGCAATTAATTCCGCGCCGTCCATCAATAACTTGAATACTTTGTTCATTAATTGATACGACCAGGCATCACCGATATCTCCAATGATGACAAAATCAGCATGAGTATCGGATTGTTGAAATTCAGTAAAATCTCGTTTGACATCTTCAGCAAGCAGCAGGTGGCAAACAGGATTTGCAAATTGTTTTAAATAAATAAGGGTTGCTTGTGGTGCGCTGATGATTTCCTCGGGGGAGATGTCAAAGCCAAGATCAGTTAGTTTTTTGTGCAACGATTTTCGACTTAAGGTGCTGGTATTGGTGATAAATCGACGCTGGATACCCATTGAGCTAATTTCTTGCAATGCTTTTTGGGCGCCGGCAATACTTTGTTGCCCGGTGTATAGAACCCCATCCAGATCAAAAAGAATAGCTTTAATTTCGTCGATATTGTTCATCATCATTAGTAAATATAAAGTGATTGCCGTTGCCAGGTTTTCCCTGAGGTTTCCCGTAGTTTTGGGCTGGTGTAAGTATACCTGTAGAGATGGATACGCAAATATTTTGGAGGATTGTCAGGAAATGGATTATATGCCAATAATGCCAGAACGGCAGGTGAGCCAAGTTGAAGTTGATACAAAAAACGTCGCAGCCAGAAAGGCTTTTCTGGCGCTGTCAGGGCCGCAAACCACATTTGCCAGTCAAGTCTGGGTTGGTGGGGAATATTGTAACGTAGCGGTTTGGTTAGCCGGTCTGGTTTGTATTTGAAGCCATATTCAAGCCAATGCAGGCCATCGTTGGAGCCTTCGATAATTATTTCAGCTCGGGTAGTTGTCATGATTGCGAACGGTCCGTAATTATTGATGACCGCAAAAGCTGAAACAGTATTAATCAGGTTGTTGATTGGAGCTGCTGGCTGTTTGTGAGTATGATAAATCCAGCTATGCGTAGCTGCAGTGAAAAAGACCAAAAAAGCCCATATTCCAGCCATGATGTGTGCTGTTTTTCCTGCGCGGGGGAGTTGGGGTGAAATTTTTGCAGCTAATTGTTTGGGCAGTATTTTTTCTATATCCCGACCATCAAATAAGAATAAGCACAGTAAGATGGTTAAAAGATTAAAGAAGCCATAATTGCCGGTAGCAATAATACTGCCCTGTAAGGCAATGAAGCTCCAGGCTGCAAATAACCTAAATTTGTGAGGAAAAAATACAAAAAAAGGCACCACCAGTTCGATAAAAAAAACACCGGCGACACAGGCTCTATGAAACCAGCCTGGTAGAAAGTAGGCGTAATAGGCTAATGGCGATGGTAGTGGCTGGGTCAAATAATGATAATTCAGCGCAGTTAGATTGGCCCAGGATGGATCGCCGCTGGCCAGTTTTACAACACCCCCCATAAACATGAAGCGGGCGATTAACCAGCGATATAAAAAGATGATAATGCCTGAACCCCAGGTTAGAAAAATCCCCAAAAAACCAGCCTCTAGCAAAAAACCATCCCATTGAAAAGCTGTGAAATTCTGACCTGCCGTGGTTAGTGATAAATAAAAAAGGTAGCAGGCAATCAGGGCTGCTCTTTCACCATAATTCAGGATTAATAAAAGTGCCGCGATCATGCCTGAAGAACATGCCAGGCTGAGTGCGAAATTTGAGCTATTTAGCCAGAAAAGTGTTGGAAACAGCCAGTATTGGTCGAATTCAGGGAATGATTTCAGGGCATCAAGCTTTGCGGCTATCGGCAGGATGCCGGCAGAGCCAATTAATCCTTCAATTTGTACTGCAAGCGAGGCAAAAGCTGCAAAATAAATTAAACCAAGGCCGCGTAAAAATAACCAGCTGACATTTGTTTGATAGGCTGGAATTAGACGCCATCTTTTGCTTTCAGAAGATGGCCATTGCTGAATTCTATGCCAGAACAAATTTTGTTTGGCAGGGTTTTGCAGTGCCATTACAGCAGATAGGTTTTTTAAGCTTTAGCTGGTTTCGATTCTAGCCGGGTTTTTAGGGTGTTGTAAAGATGTTTTGCGAGGCGGTTTATGATGACTCTGTTTGGGGCAAAAGGTTGTGTAGATGTGTTTAATATACAAGGAGAGACTTTAGTCTCGATGTTTTTTTCAATATCTAGACTAAAGTTTTTCCTATGAAGCCATCACGATTTATCTAAAATCAGATGTCTCTGAAAATATCGACCTTTAAAATAGTTTGGCGGGGTCGTTCTCTGCGACTCAGATTTGATGGGGTTAATTTCTTGAGCGTCGTTTTTTTTTATGTTTATCTTTCTTTTTGCCGCCGCCTAGGCGTGTGGCTTTAAAATCGGTCAAGGAAAGGTTTAATTGCTGGCCTGCAACCCAGGCATTTTGTATTTT
>JALSJK010000007.1 GCA_026989395.1 Methylomonas sp. | reverse complement strand
CCGGAGGAAGAGGGTGGTACAGGTAGCTTTGGTCTATTAGCGCTACTGGCTATGTTGTTGATGAAGTTTGGTTTTGCTTTCTCTCGGCGTTCCTTTGCGGTGTCAGGCAACGAGGAGCGAAACGCATAAGCCTAGCAACCTAGTGAGATGTATTCCCCGCCTCTTGGGGCGGGGATATTTCAGAAAGTCAGGATATGACGATTGAACGATTGATTTTCTGCAATTTTTAAATTCTGTTGGTTTGGTTTTTTTACTCGGTTTCACTTTCATTTATCCGTTTGTTCCTCCTTGTTCGTCGTATCTAAGATGATAAATACGGAAAAATTTTTCTATTTTTCTTTTTATTTCAATGTTTTATGATGGGTTTGTAATGTTGGCCGGCATGTGGTTCATGGGCGAAATGTAACGTGTTATGCCGTTAATGCGTAAAGCTTTTATATACACTACTAATAGTATTAGTAGTGGTTGGATGGTAAAGTCGCCACCGGTTGATTTGCTGCTAGTTAACCCTGGGCCAGTGTTACTAGTGACGATGAGAACGATACTTGGGGCAAGGGACGAAAAACTTGTGAACAAGGTGCCGCTGTTCATTGAAAAGTAGCGAAAGAGCACCACTCCTGAAAAAACATATTCTGTTTAAATTTATGCTCGATGAAACTGAACCCCCGTTAATTGTCCATATGATATTCCGGCTCGATTTTGGTGGGCTGGAAAACGGGTTGGTCAACCTAATTAATCATATGCCCACCGAAAAATATCGGCATGCCATTATTTGTGCAACTGATTTTACGGACTTCAAAAAACGCATCAATGATACAAGTGTCGCTGTTTATGCATTGAACAAAAAACCGGGAAATGATTTGAGTGCTTATTATCGACTTTGGAAATTATTACGAAAATTAAAGCCGGATATTATTCATTCACGAAACCTGGGTACGATTGAGTATGTCATTCCTTCCTTGTTGGCGGGGGTGAGATACCGTGTGCATGGTGAACATGGTCGGGATATGTCTGATATTGACGGCGCAAACAGAAAGTATATTTTACTGAGACGATTATACAACCCATTTTTGAGACGATTTGTTGCCTTGTCTAAGGATCTTGAACAGTGGTTATTGAATACCGTTGGAATTAATGCCAATAAAGTTGTGCAATTGTACAACGGGGTAGATTTGACGCGCTTTCATTCTGTGGGTATTGGCAATACGTTACATTCAATATCACTTCAGATCCATGCTGGTGATGTACTTATCGGTACTGTCGGTCGTTTGCAGTCAGAAAAAGACCAGGTGACGTTGATCAATGCATTTTCTTTGCTTGTGGATGATGGGCGAATTGATAGCAAAACGCTTAAATTAGTGCTGATTGGCGATGGTCCGGACCGAGAAATGCTTGAGAACCTGGTTGCCAGGAAATCGCTTTCGGAAAAGGTTGTTTTTCTTGGGGCGAGAAATGATATTCCGGGCTTGTTGTCTAGTCTCGATATTTTTGTTCTTCCGTCTCGCGGTGAAGGCATTTCCAATACCATCCTCGAAGCAATGGCGTGTAGTTTACCGGTTGTTGCTACTCGGGTAGGCGGGAACCCTGAGCTTGTGAAGGAGAACAATACAGGGTTACTCGTCCCCTCAAATAATCCAGAAAAAATGGCCGATGCATTGCGTGTATACCTCACTGATAAAGTGCTGGCTCAGAAGCATGGTCGGGCAGGGAGGCAACGTGTTGAGTCGTATTTTAGTATTGATAAAATGGTTGCCAGTTACGTCGAAATGTATGATTCATTGATAAAATAAGCATACACCTAAAAGGCAGGCTGTCAGGCGGGAGCACACCCGCAACTGGTCGGAATATCAACCGTACCAAGTTGCCACCAAAAAAATGAGTCGTGAGTAGGAAATATCGTTTTGTGTCAAGGCGATGAATATCGCGAGACCCGTTCCAGATAAAGTGCAATGTCTTTACTTTCATAAACATGTCGAAAAACAGATATACTACCCAATAAAATTAAACAGGGATTAATCACTTACATGTGTGGAATCGTAGGAATATTTGACACTCACGGCGGATCTGATATTGATCGTGAGTTGCTCCATCAAATGAATGAAACGCAATATCACCGTGGCCCTGATGCAGGTGGTTTACATCTTGAACCTGGAATTGGCTTAGGGCATCGGCGTTTATCCATCATTGATTTATCGACCGGCAAGCAACCCATGACAAATGAAGATGAGTCAGTCTGGGTAACCTTTAATGGTGAAATTTATAATTTCCCTGAATTGAGTGATGAACTGATACGTGCCGGACACCAATTCAAAACACACTCAGACACTGAGGTGATTGTTCATGCCTGGGAGGAGTGGGGCGAAAAATGCGTTGAGCGGTTCCGAGGAATGTTTGCCTTTGCAATTTGGGATCGAAATAAAAAATCGCTATTTCTCGCGCGTGACCGTTTGGGGAAAAAACCACTACATTACGCATTGTTATCAAACGGCCATTTAATTTTTGGATCAGAACTTAAATCATTGTATAAACATCCTTTGTTGCGAAAGAACGTTGATCCGACGGCGGTTGAAGAATATTTTGCTTTTGGCTACGTCGCAGAACCAAAAACAATTTTTACCGGTGTCAAAAAGCTATCGCCTGCTCATTATTTAACCATCAAACAAGGCGAAGGATTACCTGAGCCGACAGAATACTGGGATATTCCTTTCACATCAGTTGGGAAGTTGAGTGAAAAAGAAGCCATTGAGCAATTGGTTGAAAAATTCCGTGAAACTGTAAAATGCCGAATGTTAGCAGAAGTTCCATTAGGTGCTTTTCTATCAGGTGGTGTGGATTCCAGCGCAGTGGTTGCGATGATGGCCGGGCTTTCAGAAACTCCTGTCAACACCTGCTCCATATCATTTCCTGATCCAAAGTATAACGAAGCGGAATTTGCCGATATGGTGGCGCAGCGCTACCACACAAATCATCGTACAGAGATGGTGAATCCAGATGATTTTGAATTAATTGATAAATTGGCGGGAATATATGATGAGCCATATGCTGATAGCTCGGCAATTCCGACGTATCGTGTCTGCGAGCTGGCCAGAAAACACGTTACCGTAGCGTTATCGGGTGATGGTGCTGATGAGTATTTTTCCGGGTATCGGCGACATCGCTGGCATATGAATGAAGAGCAGATACGTGCACGGTTGCCTTACCCTGTAAGGAAACTGGTATTTGGTTTTTTAGGGAAGGTATATCCCAAGCTGGATTGGGCACCGCGATTTGTTCGTGCAAAATCGACATTTCAGGCATTGGCACGGGATAGTGTCGCAGCATATGCATATTCAGTGTCTATTATGGACGAAAATATGCGTGCCAATTTGTTTTCTAAATCATTCAAACAATCACTTAATGGTTACGAAGCCGTGAATGTATTTAGGCGACATGCAGCAAAAGGCCCTGCGGATCCATTAGCTCAAATACAGTATTTGGATTTAAAAACCTATTTAGTCGGTGATATTCACACCAAAGTGGATAGGGCAAGTATGGCAAACTCTTTGGAAGTGCGCGCGCCCTTTTTGGATCATGAGCTAATTGAATGGGTTTCTGGCCTAGCACCTCACTTGAAGTTAAACGGACAACAAAGTAAATACATCTTAAAAAAAGCCATGGAACCTTATTTACCACATGAGGTGTTATATCGGCAAAAAATGGGGTTCTCCATACCATTAGCCGAATGGTTTCGGGGGCCGTTAAAGCAAAAAGTGCGTGATTCATTGCTCGGTGAGCCAATGGCGGATAGTGGTATTTTTAACATGAAATATATCAAAGAATTGGTGGATCATCATCAATCCGGGTTGCGTGATTACAGCTCGCCACTGTGGACGTTATTGATGTACGACGCATTCCAAAGAAACATACTGCAAACCAATACTGCAAACCAATAATTGCTCCATGAAAATACTTCATGTTTTTGACCATTCAATTCCATTGCACAGTGGGTATACTTTTCGTTCTCGTGCCATACTGGAACATCAGCACCTATTAGGCTGGAAAACGGATCATCTTACCGGGCCTAAGCATAATGAAGCTATTATGCCCGAAGGCATGGAAGAGATAATAGACGGGCTGCATTTTTTCAGGACAGCAATACCAGATAATGTTTGTTCAAAACTACCTGTATTGAATCAATGGTCTATTGTGGCGGCAATTGAAAAGCGATTATTAAGCGTTGCCGCAGAAATAAAACCCGATATTATCCATGCGCATTCACCTGTACTAAATGGGCTGGCTGCCATACGGGTTGGGAAAAAGCTAGGAATTCCTGTGGTGTATGAAATTAGAGCATTTTGGGAAGATGCCGCTGTGGATCATGGCACAACAAAAGAAAATAGCTTTCGTTATAAACTGACAAAAATGCTGGAAACTTACGTTGCCAGGAATGTGGGTCATTTAACAACCATATGTGAAGGTTTAAGAAGTGATTTGATTTCAAGAGGGGTAACCGAAAATAAAATTACGGTTATTCCCAACGCAGTAGATATTACAAAGTTTAGTTCTGAGAGAAGTGTCGATCATGATTTACAAAAAAAGTTGGGGCTTGTCAATACTGAAGTGATAGGGTTTATCGGTTCATTTTATGCTTATGAAGGTTTGTCGTTGTTAATTGATTCATTGCTTGAAATATTGAAAGTTATCCCTAACATGAAATTGTTGCTGGTAGGGGGTGGGCCACAAGAAGAAAACCTTAAAAAACAAGTCGCGCAGCTTGGCCTAAAAGAAAAAGTCTGTTTTACCGGTCGAGTTCCGCATGATCAGGTGAAACGATATTATGATTTGGTTGATGCCTTTGTCTATCCACGATTATCTATGCGCTTGACCGAACTTGTAACACCACTGAAACCACTTGAAGCGATGGCACAGAAACGACTGGTTGTGGCTTCTGATGTTGGTGGTCATAAAGAGCTGATCGAAGATGGTAGTAACGGTGTATTGTTTTCTGCGGGGAGTAAAGCCATGCTGGCAAAAGCAGTGGTTGACTTGTTTGATAATAAACAAGATTGGGAGCGCTTACAAAATGCAGGCAGATTGTATGTTGAAAATATTAGAAACTGGCCGGTAAGTGTTGCGCATTATGAATCCGTTTATGAAGCTCTTTGTAAAAAACATGATGTGAGTTAGGAGTGTATTGTGGAACCACGCATTATTGTTTTTTCTACCCTCTTTCCGAATTCAGCTCAGCCGAATGCCGGTGTTTTTATTCGGGAAAGGATGTTTCGAGTCGGCAAAAAACTTCCTATTATTGTCATTGCGCCAACCCCTTGGTTTCCATTTCAAAATATTATTAGAAAATTTAAACCTTATTTCCGACCGCCAACACCCTCCCATGAGGAGCAACAGGGCATAGAAGTTTTTCATCCGCGTTTTTTTTGTGTGCCCGGTGTATTTAAGTTTATGGATGGTTTTTTTATGGCTCTCGGCAGCGTTAGGCTGATGCGCAAACTTAAAAAACGTTTTGACTTTAATGTGATCGATGCGCATTTTGCTTATCCTGATGGTAAAGCTGCAACTCTTCTAAGTCGTTGGTTTGATGTGCCAGTCACAATCACGCTGCGTGGGACAGAAATTTCTCATTCAAAAGAATGGCTTCGTGGCGGCTTGCTTAAACAATCGTTGCAGGATGCAACACGTATATTTTCTGTTTCAACATCACTTAAAAAACATGCGGTTGGGCAGGGTGTTGATAGCAACAAAATAGAAGTTGTCGGAAATGGAGTTGATACAGAAAAATTTCATCCCATCGATATGCAAGTGGCGCGAGAAAAACTAGGGTTAGCCGTTAATGCCAAGGTTATCGTGACCATCGGTGGGTTGGTTGAAAGAAAAGGTATCCATCGTGTGTTGAATATATTGCCCGCATTACTAAAAACTTACCCGGATTTACATTATTTGGTTGTGGGGAGTGGTGGTGCTGAGGGCGATTGGACAGTACGCCTGAAAAAACAAGTCGGTGACTTGAGGTTA
The DNA here is from genome assembly GCA_026989395.1 of Methylomonas sp. Classification (GTDB taxonomy): domain Bacteria; phylum Pseudomonadota; class Gammaproteobacteria; order Methylococcales; family Methylomonadaceae; genus JALSJK01. The sequence goes on along the minus strand of JALSJK010000007.1, from coordinate 743 downwards.
CAGAATAATGTGCATTTTTTAGGGGCTAAACCGCCAGAAGAGCTAAAAATATTTCTTTCTGCCGCAGATCTTTTTGTTTTATCGACCAGAAATGAGGGATGGGCCAATGTGTTACTGGAGGCAATGGCTTGCTCAATACCGGTTATTGCTTCTGATGTTGGTGGGAATTCCGAAGTTATCAATCAACCAGCGCTTGGGACTATTGTGCCATTTGGGGATGAAAGTGCTTTATTAGCGGCGGTCGATGATGGTTTAACTAAAAAATGGGATAAAGCACTTATCCAAAATTACGCCAAAGAAAATAGCTGGGATAGCCGGGTCGATGTTTTAGTCAAAGCATTTGGCGATATTGTGAATAACTGTTCTCAAGCCAACAAACCGCGTGCGAATGGCTGATTCAATATGCAGCTTTGTCGGTTTCGGTGTTGCAGTGGTGCTTCGCCACAAAACACAACTTGTAGGCAATGGCTATGGCTCTTGTCAAAACAATATTAAAAATAGGGGATAGAGATAAAGCATAATGAACAATGGATAAGTTTCCAGCAATATAAGGACAAAGCTGGACATTGGCCTTCGGGTACTTTTCCTCATAGATTAGTGCCTGACAAGGGAGACTATAATGAATATTTACCATAAAATATTTGGCTCTTCTCCGCTTTGTTGAGTGAAAAAGGATGCTGGCTCCCCTATAACCTGTTGAAATGTAAAACTTCTCACGATCTTACATACGGCAGGTAATATGA
>JALSJK010000006.1 GCA_026989395.1 Methylomonas sp. | reverse complement strand
ACTGACTTAACACTCTGACACAAGCACCCACACAAATTATTTTGATTGTTTTGTTAAAGAGCCTGAGGCCTAATTCGCCTCAGCTGAGTTGGACTATTATAAGCCCTTATCTCATCTTGTCAAATCTTTTTTCATTTTCCATCGGGCCGGAATATGACTTCACTCCCATTGCCACCCAGAACAATAAAAAATTCACTTCCATTCCCTTGACTCCTCTTCCCATGGCCACCCTGCAACATCCTAATACAGTCAGCCGCCTCTTTCCTTCCCTCCTTGACTGAAAAGGTGGGGAAGTATAACTTATCCCTGCTTACTGTCAAGGCCAATCAAAAACACAAACTCAATAGCAATGCAAAGCTAGCGCTTTATTTTTTCAAGCCCAGCAACAAAAGGATCCTCAATCACTCCATTTTCAGTGACAATTGCTGATATTAGCTCAGCCGGAGTAATATCGAAAACAGGATTCCATGCACTCACCAAAGAATCATCTTGCAAATAACATTTCGGCAGCAATTCTTCAGCCGGCCTTTCTTCAATTGTTATCTGAGATCCATCTAAAATCCCCCAGTCTATTGTTGATGTGGGAGCCACCACCATCATTTTCACTCCATGCTGCCGCGCCAAAACTGCAAGAGAATAGGTTCCAATTTTATTAGCCACATCTCCATTACTAGCGATTCGATCCGCCCCCACTATAATCCACTCAATTTTATTCGACTTCATTAAATGAGCTGCGACCGAATCAGCAATTAATGTCACTGCGATGCCATCTTGCGCCAACTCCCATGCCGTAAGCCTAGCCCCTTGCAACCAAGGCCGGGTTTCGCCTGCATACACAGTCAAACTTCCTCTTTCAGCAGCGCTCCGAATAACCCCCAAGGCCGTTCCAAAGCCACCAGTAGCCAACGCGCCCGCATTACAATGCGTCATAACGCTTCGAGCATTACCCAAAACATCAGCACCCAATCTGCCCATTTTTTTATTCGATGCAATATCGTCCAGATGAATCCTAATAGCCAATTGCTCAACCTCATCAACCGGATCACCTGTAATTTCATCAATTTTCTTGCGCATCAACTCCAGCGCCCAAAACAAGTTTACCGCTGTAGGCCGAGATTGAGAAAGCAACTCAATATCCTGCATCACTACCACACGCCAAGTTTCCGGACTATTTAAATAATGTTGTTTTACTGATAGGGCTACCCCATACGCTGCCGCAATTCCTATTGCCGGAGCCCCTCGAACTCGCATTGATTTAATTGCTTCAGCAACACCAATAGCCGTTTTATATTGATCGTAAGCAATAGCATCCGGCAGTTGCCGCTGATCCAAAACCAATAAAACACCATTTTGCCACTGCAACGCCTGAACAGACAATTTGTTTTTATCGCTCATCCTGTAGACTAAAAGTTATAATATAAAGATTAAAAAAGGAAGCAATCCATGAAAGTTGACACCCTTCTGCATGCGCGCTGGATTATACCTGTTGAACCTGAAAATGTAATCCTCAATGACCACAGCCTGATAATACATGAAGGCAGAATTTTAGACATACTACCTACTCATCAGAGCGAAGCCAAGTATCAGGCAGATAATATTCATAACCTGAATAAACATGCATTGATCCCAGGTCTTGTAAATGCACACACACATCTTGCTATGACTCTTTTTAGGGGAATTGCTGATGATTTACAGCTTATGGACTGGTTACAAAATCACATCTGGCCGTTAGAACAAAAATGGATGGGGGAAGCATTTGTCAGAGATGGCACGAACTTGGGCATCGCAGAAATGATTCGCAGCGGCACCACCTGCTTTAATGATATGTATTTTTTCCCCGAAATTACTGCACATCAAGCCTTACATCACGGCATCAGAGCAAGTATTGGACTAATTTTGATTGATTTTCCCACCGCTTGGGCCGAAAATTCCGAAGAATATATCGAAAAGGGATTATCACTTCAAGAACAACTCCGTCATGAAGCGCTGATTTCCACGCCATTTGCTCCACATGCCCCCTACACCGTTTCTGATGAGCCACTAAAAAAAATCAGAATATTAGCTGATGAATTAGAAAACCCTATCCATATGCACTTGCATGAAATACAACATGAAGTAGAACAGGCAACCAAGCAAACTGGCAAACGCCCGCTTCAACGGCTTATCGATCTTGGACTTATTTCGCCCGCCTTCATTGGGGTACATATGACTCAACTTAATGATACTGAAATCCTTGAATACGCGGATTCGGGTGCTCATATCGTACATTGCCCGGAATCCAACTTAAAACTGGCTAGTGGCTTCTGTCCTGTCGCAAAATGCTTAGACGCAGGAATCAATATAGGACTTGGAACGGATGGCGCCGCAAGCAACAATGATTTAGATATGATTGGAGAAATGCGCACAGCAGCTTTGCTAGGTAAAGCGGTTGCCGGTGATGCCAGCGCTATTCCTGCCGAAACAGCATTACGAATGGCAACCTTGAACGGCGCTAAAGCATTAGGCCTGGATAAGGAAATTGGCTCTTTAACAAAGGGCAAATCCGCTGACGTGACCGCATTAAACCTGGACGATCTGGAAACACAGCCTTTGTACAACCCAGTTTCACAAATTGTTTATTCAAGCAACCGCCAACAAGTGACTGATGTCTGGGTAGCCGGCAAACAACTTCTAAAAAACAGAAGATTAACTACTTTTGACACGGAAGAACTACGAGAAACCGTTAAAACCTGGCAAGCACGCCTATCAAAAGAATAAAAAACGCTTACAAAACAACATGCAATACTTTTTTGCAAAAAAAAGGGCTATGAAAAATCATAGCCCCAATTGATTGTTTTTCGACTAAAGAGGGAGGAAAGTCATAATAATAAAAACAATCTAAAACAAATTATGGCAAATTTTTTGCTAGAAAAATGAGATCATGCTCACAAAAACACTAAGTTATTGTATTTTTTTTGCTAATTCTGCCGCATAACCCACATAATCTCTCGGTGATAAGGCCAACAGCGAATTTTTTGCCTCATCTGGAATTTTAAGATTTAGGATGAAAGCTTGCAAATCATGTCTTTTGATACGCTGCCCCCGAGTAAGTTCCTTTAATTTTTCATAGGGTTTTTCAATTCCATAACGACGCATCACGGTCTGAATAGGCTCAGCCAATACCTCCCAATTGTCATCAAGATCTTTTTCGATAGCCTCTATATTGATATCGAGTTTCGAAATTCCTTTTAAAGTGGCTTGAATAGCAATACTGGTATGAGCAATACCAACACCAATATTTCTTAATACCGTTGAATCTGTTAAATCCCTTTGCCAACGCGAAATAGGTAATTTTTCAGCTAAATGGGCCAATACAGCATTTGCAATTCCGAGATTTCCTTCCGAATTTTCAAAATCAATTGGATTAACCTTATGCGGCATAGTCGAAGACCCGATCTCTCCAGCTACTGTTTTTTGGCGAAAATATCCCAATGAAATATAACCCCAAATATCGCGATCAAAATCCAGCAAAATAGTATTAAAACGAATAAGGGTATGAAAAAATTCTGCTATATAATCATGGGGTTCAATTTGAATCGTATAAGGATTGAAATGCAAACCCAAAGATTCAACAAAATTTCGGCTGAATTGTTCCCAGTTTATTTCAGGATAAGCGACACTATGAGCATTATAGTTACCCACAGCACCGTTAATTTTACCTAATATTTCAACCGCTTCCATCTGATTCAGTTGCCGAGACATACGTGCAACAAAATTAGCAAATTCTTTACCAGTGGTTGTAGGCGTTGCCGATTGGCCATGCGTACGGGAAAGCATGGGCTGATCTGCAGTAGACATGGCAAGGTCAGCAATAGAAGAAATACAATCTTCGATTTGTTTTACAAGAATTCTTCTTCCATCCTTCAGCATCAATGCGTAAGACAGATTATTGATGTCCTCTGAGGTACAAGCAAAATGAATAAATTCATTAATTTTTTCAAGTTCGGTATTGCCAACAAATTTATCTCTTAAAAAATACTCAACAGCCTTAACATCGTGATTCGTTGTCCGTTCTATTTCTTTGATCCTTTGGGCATCAAGCTCTGAAAAATTTTCAATAATACCATTCAGTAATCGATTGGCTTGTTCACTCAAAACTGGAACTTCAATTATCTGGGGGTGCTGTGCTAAAGCCTGCAGCCAGTGTATTTCTACAAGCACTCGATAGCGAATAAGACCATATTCACTAAAGACATTACAGAATTCTTCTACTTTACTCGCATAACGCCCATCAATTGGCGAAATTGCGGTCAGGGGGGTATAACTCATGTATTAAATTTTAGAATAGTGAAAAACATCAAAAAACTACGGATCAGGAAACTGAACTGGAGAGGTATCCCCGAGCGGCCTGCAAAAAGTATAGCACCCAGGGACGACAATAAAAAGATTGGCAGTTTTCTCGAAGGCATCGTGAGGCTCAGGAATTGATGCAAAAGCAGTTAAAGGACTCAATCCTATAAAAACAGCAGTTCCGACAATAGTCGTTAAAAAACCCAGCGGCCTATAAATAACAAGATCCAGAGGAATAAAACTTTTGTCATAATTTTCGGCACGATAAATAATTTCAGCATTCGCAGCACTAGAAAAGGCCATTGTCGCCGAAAGAATCATAAATAATACTTTTTTTTTCATTTACTGAAATCTCCTTAGAATTTCCGCACTGCTTTAAAATAAAATCATCAAACTTAGAATGCATAAAAACTTAATCCTCATGCTGCTATGGTATATTATAGCTTAACTCGATTTATTTAAATTCCGCTTATCAGCGCATTCTGCTGACAAAACAGAAATATACTGTTTACGCTGAAAAATGCACTTTTGACGTTATGCAACATACTGAATGTAAATTAATTATTATGAATGTAGCGAGGTATTTTTGACCGTAAATAGCATAGTAATTTCAGCCAAACATCGAATCAGCAGATTTTTTTCTTAACTTTTTCCTTTCAATTTTAGATTTATTCTTATCATCTGCTTTCTTGTTTCTCATAGCAATCGGCAGAGGATCAAATTCCCTGAACAATGGAACTGAACTTAAAAAGCTAGCCATTAAAGACCCTCCACGTAAAATCCAACTTACAAATCCAGCTGAAACACCAATTGATGTCGCAGCAATATATTCCACCTTGAAATTATTGTTGTTATAGTTGTTATTGCTATCATCAATTTGTGATCGCATCAATTCAATATTTCTCATGAGATCTTCAGATAGCTTTGAATCATCAGCATAGAATTTTGATTCTAAAGAACGGCCTCCATCCAATTCACCAGATTGAATTTCAAATAAATCATTTACAATCCGATTAGATTTAAAAGCAATATGCCTATAATGTTTTTTGCCCTCCTCATGAGACCCTTCATCTTCATCCAAGATTAAATTTTGCTCTAAAAATTTAGGCAAACCATTTTGGTTATATTCTTCAATTGCATTTTTTACCTCTATAAATACCCCTGACTCAAAATTTGCATTACCAATATTATTGACTGCTTCAGATTCGGAATTAAAATTTGAATTGCTCGTAACCGTAGTTCCTGGATTATCGATTATTTCAATTTCTGGAATCATACCAAAAAAATCCGTTGGATCCGTTCCTGAAGTTGACCCCGGATTTGGCTGACTCCCACTGACAACTAGATTAAAGCTTGACGAAACGCTGCCGCCATTGCCATCATCGGCGGTCACGGTCACCGTGGTGGTGACAACATCGGCATTCAGCGGGGTGCCAATGAAGGTGCGGGTAGCTGCATCAAAGCTCAACCAGCCCGAGGCATTGGAACTATAAGTCAGGGTATCGCCGGCATCGACATCATTAAAGGTGTTGGCGGCAAATTGAAAACTGAACGGGGCATCTTCGGTTCCCGTCTGATCAGCCAGGGCATTGGCCACGGTTGGCGCATCGTTGGTATTGGCGACCACGATAGCAAAGCTGTCCGAAACGCTGCCGCCATTGCCATCATCGGCGGTTACGATCACCGTGGTGGTGCCGACATCGGCATTCAGCGGGGTACCACTGAAGGTCCGGGTAGCTGCATCAAAGCTCAACCAGCCAGAGGCATTGGAACTATAAGTCAGGGTATCGCCGACATCGACATCATTAAAGGTATTGGCGGCAAAGGTGAAATTGAACGGGGCATCTTCGGTTGCCGTCTGATCAGCCAGGGTATTGGCCACGGTCGGTGCATCGTTGGTTGGCGTCACATCAAATGTAATGGTGTTTGCGCTTTGGTCACGGTCTATGCCCCCAAATGCGGTTCCACCATCGTCATTAACTTCAAATGTAAAACTCGCATAGCTATTCCCGTTAGCATTAGTTGCCGGTGTATAAATCAATAGATTAGAGGCAATATCGCTGGCAAAAATCGGGTCTCCGGAATTTACGTTTGTACCGTTGAGCTGTAGTACACCACTAACAGGCAAGGAGGTAATCCAGACGGCAATCAGATTGTCATTATCTACATCACTGAAACCAAAATGACCCAGTGTCAGGGTTAAGCCCGTATCCCCTATGTGTCAGCCTAGTTGTCGCCTATTTTTAACCTAAGGTGACCGATCATGAAAACACAATATATACTGTTTACGCTGAAAAATACACTTTTGGAATTCTGTAACATACTGAATGTAAATTGATTATTATGGATGCAGGGAGGTATTTTTGACCGTAAAAAGTATAGCCAATCTTTTAAAGACCAGGCCATACAAAAAGTATTGCAACGCGGAAATAAAACGATACAGTGTATCGCTGATGAATTGAATATAAACATCACACACTGAAAAACTGGATGAACGCCTTCAATGCCTGCTTGAAAGCTATGCTTTAAAAGATGACGCATTAAACGCATTCTGCCGACAAAAAGGTATTTTTGTCCATCATCTTGAAAGCTGGAA
>JALSJK010000005.1 GCA_026989395.1 Methylomonas sp. | reverse complement strand
TGCAACACTTCAAGGTGTTTAATCTCGTCGTCTGATAGGTGGTAATCATTCATGTCGCTATTATATTCGCAATCAATGTAATGCGCCAGCTAGTTAATGTGCATTCTTAATCGCGAATAGTATATTAACGATTCTTATGGTCATATTTGTGGGGATAAAGTATTAAAGGATATTGCCGAGATACTAAAGAAAAAAACCAGGGCGGAAGACATTGTTGCTCGCCTTGGAGGGGATGAATTTAGCATTATTTTACCTGAAACAGATATAAAAGGCGCTCAACATGTCGCCGAAGGAATTAAAACAGCAATTGCAACCGCTAATTTTGCTGAACAATGTAAGTTTCAAGTCACGACATCAATTGGACTGGTTGCTTATCCGGACCATACAACCATGTTGTCGACCTTGTTGTCTCATGTTGATGAGGCACTGTATCAGGCCAAGTCGGCAGGGCGTAATATGGTATCCGAATATCATAAGGATATGGGGGAAGTAAAAAAATCCAGGCTGCTTTTTAATCTTAATCAGGACTTGTCGCTTGCAATAAGGGAGCAACGTATTATTCCCTATTTTCAGCCTATTGTTGCAACTTCAGGGGAATCTATTTTTGCCTATGAAGCACTGGCAAGGTTGGTCAATGAAGATGGTTCCATTATTTCGGCAGGAAAATTTATTGATGCTGCCGAACAAGTTGGCAGCAGCAGTGATTTTGATAAATATATGATTCAATTGATTACTGACAAATTGCTTGCTGATCATCATGGTTTAGAACAATTTCCGCTGGTATTTATCAATTTATCGCCAGTGTCTGTACAAAAACGAGGCATACTTCAATATGCTGCCAGTGTATGTAATGACAAACAAATATCCCCAGAACGAATTGTTTTTGAAATTACGGAACGAGATGTGGTTAGTGATATGACAGCCATGAAAAACTTTTTGTCTGAACTTAGAAATCAAGGGTTCGGGTTTGCTCTGGATGATTTTGGCAGTGGCTATAACTCATTTCATTATCTTAGAGAATTGTATTTTGAATTTGTCAAAATTGATGGTGAATTTGTCAGAAATATTCTCAATAACAAGGTCGATAACGCCTTGATTGAAACTTTATACAGTTTATGTGACAAACTGAAAATGAAAACTATTGCTGAATATATAGAAAACGATCAAATTTTAATGCGAGTAAAAGAAGTGGGAATTGACTATTGTCAGGGTTATTTTATTGGATTACCCAATCCTGAAATAGCCAATTTGAAGCCGGGTTTTTCCAGTATCAATTAGTTTTACAGCGTAGGTGTATGATTTAGCGATGATCGGAAGCAAAATTTTTGGTCATTTTTCAGAACTACCTTGCAGCCGAATTTTCCAAGGTTCTTTAGCCAGTGGATCTACATGAAATGCCATGGAATCAGGTTTGTGTAGCAAACCATCTTCACCAGAGGCATTGGAGTTGAGTTGGCGTTTTTCAACAAAATCAATCATACGACGAGCATTAAAAATGGCTAATACACGATTACCTGCCTGGCTATAGGAAACCAAATAAGCGACATTGGTTTCTTTCAAATTCTGGATTCGTGAAATCAATTCATCAAGTTTTTCAGGGTTGCCTTCAGACAGAGATTTCAGAACGGAATCTTTCTTATTTCGCAATAAAAACTGGAAATATTCTGCAAGTGTTTCTTGTTGTTGATGGTTTTGTATTTTTTTCAGTTCCTGGTCAGAGCAGAGAAAACTTTCGGCAACCAGATAATGTTTATTCATTTCACCATCATTGGCAAACAGTGAAATTTTATCTAGATTTTCATCTTCCGTAGCGTATAAAAATGAACGTGGTGAACGAATATGTTTGTAAATGGTAATGACCCAGGGCAGAGCGCGTCCGGTTTTTTCAAATCGTGATTTAACGCTGTCGATGACTCCAGAGCGGGATAATTCTTGCTCCCTTCCTTCAGGTTTGACTAAAAATGCATCAACCGCAGTAATTTGGGTATTAAAACCAGCTTGTTTGAATTGTTCAACAATTGTAGAGTAGCGGGGCTGGTAGGGAATACCGGTTCCATCATAAAGTAGATTGATATGATGTGTTTTGGCATGATCGGCGACCAAATCACGCAGACGATTGGCGAAAGGTTCAACATAAACATAATCATCACTATGGTGATTTGCCGCAGTAAGAACTTGATACAAGTCACTTTGCTTACGAAATTCATCCAGTGAAGCAATAACAAAATTGTCGCCGCAGGTTGCATTGGCAATTTCTTCTACGGCAGTTTTACCGGCTCCGGCCCCTCCCATACACATAAACATTTTGGGTTCTGGAACTGGGGTTTTATCAGCAAAGATTAATTGCTTGATGGCTTCCAGTTTATTGTTCGTTTCCGCCAGACGCTCAAAAGCAATTTCAACAGCGCGTTGCAAGCGCTCGTCACCGTCAGAAACAGCCAGCATTTTATTTTTCAAAATTTCATTGTTTGCCAGGTCAAATATGGAAGCTTTTTCTCCGGCACATTGTTTTAATAATTCAATAAGTTCAGCGTGGCTTAATGACCTTAGCCCGGTCAACATGTTGATATCCAGACAAAACAGTGGTGCAACTCCGCCTTCACCAATGGGAATGCCGTCAATACTGGTTTTTCCCGGTTCACGCAAAGCTTCGGTTCCCGGTAGATAACCAATAATATTTTCTGCGGTACTTAATGGGTAGTCAGCTAAATGTTTGCCTGCTGAAAAAATATCTTCTTTGATGCTTTCGTAGGGAACCAAACCGCCATTAACGGATACCAGACATTCGATACCATCGTCAGTGATATGAGACAAGAAAGGGATGCCAGAGAGAAATTTTTTGTTTTCAGGCCATTTTCCATAGCCATTGGGTTTATTGTTTAGACCTTTGGTACGGGTTGGATCGAGAGCGTGTCGAAAAGCGATGGCAATTTGTCGGGGCGTACTATTCAGATCGTGTAACGCCAATGCATCGTCAGCATCGATGCGTCTGAAATCAATACCGGATTCATATACGCTTTTGAAAGCTGGAAGGATGCCAAGAACCGTCATAAAAAAATCCAGAGTAATTCTGTTACCGTAGGAAAAAGGCCGGATAGTTCTCATGTTGAAATAAAAATCAGCCAGACGCTCGGCAATGTTTTCTGTTTTGATAACAAAACCGTTGTTATCAAATATGGCGCTCTCAAGGTTATTATCTTGGTCCAGTACCAGAAGTGATATGGTTTTTCTGAATTGTTTCCTTTTTTCAGGCCTGGGCATTGCGCCTGGACGATGATCGACAGTAGTTTGCTCTTTCCAAAAATGGAACATTTCCCGGTGAATTCGAGAAAATAAACTTGTCAGGTAAGTAACTCGTTTGGTCTGATCATGAGATATGGTTCTTCGTGCATCATATTGAAGCGTAGAAATCAGTTTACGCCCTTGAGAAACGGCTAATGCTGTTCTTAATTTTTTTAAGCTTTCGAGCGCTGAAATTTGGACTCTGGTATTGCCAAGCATAATCCCCCCGTTATTGTTATTATCTGTGTTGCCCAGGCTGTCGGAGTAAAGGCGATGCTACTGCAGCAATGGGAAATGGATTCCTTTTTCCGGTCTTTTTCGTTACTCAGTGCGATTATTCACATCGAAAAATCAAAAAACATGCTCAATTTTCCACTTGCCTCGCAACGAATCCCTTAATACGACAGCCTACAAGCTTTATGGGTTAGCAACACCCCAATAATTATACCCTGCAACTTTAGGGCTTGAAGGTAAATATTGTTGTTCCATTTTATCGATCTTGAAACCAGCCTGTTTCAGGTATTGAGGAATCGGTCGATCAAGGTGACAACCGCCAGCGATTTTTTTCCAGGCAGGGTTGATTTTTTTTTGCCATTGACGAATGTTTTCTTCAGGCGCTTCACCATGTTCACAAAATAGTAATTTACCGCCGGGTTTTAGCACTCTGCGCATTTGTTCCAAAGCCGTCAGCCAGTCAGGAATCGTACATAGAGTATAGGTTAACAGCACCGTATCTACGCTGTTATTATCCAGAGGTATTTCTTCTCCTGGAAGATCCAGCCAGCGTAATTCAAATGGCAGATTGTGGATGTTTTTTTTGGCCAGTTTCCGCATCGGCTCAGAAGGTTCCAGTCCCCAAATCATTTCAACTTTATCGGGATCATAAAATGGCATATTTAGGCCAGAACCCATGCCGACTTCCAATATTGTGCCTTCTGCCAGAGGAACAATTTTAGCGCGTTGTTGTTGAACGATTTTCAGCCCACAGGCTAAATTGATTAAATGGGGCAAACAGTATTTTTCATAGAGATTCATTTTGGTAAGGATTTTTTTATTAAAACAATATTTTCTTTTACTGTATATTGGACTTAGAAAGCAATTGCTTTTTATTGGTTTCAGACATTGTTCTGGAAAATTATTATTAATCATGAGGTTAACTTTTAATGAAATTGGTAACAAAATATTTGAGCTTGGTCATGCTCATTATTACTTTAGGTATATTTAATTCCGCTGCGTATGCTGAGGGAAGTCAGGAAGCTTCTGAGATAATTGGGCATTTAAATCATGCGCTGCCATTTTTGAAAAATGGTGATGTGGCAAATGCGACAACGCACATCAAATTTGCTCGTAGAATCAGCAATAATATGAAAGGCGATAGTCCTGAGTTGAAAAAAGCTAAAAATGTACTTTTTCAGGTGCTTAAATACTCAAAACAAGGGGCTCCAGAAAAATCCATTGAAGCAATTGAAGAAGTGAAAGCCTTGTTTGAAAAACTCTGAGCAATAACAATGGCCTGGCTGACATTGAAGTATTAAGCTTCTTCGAAAAATGTTGCGAAGGTTGCTTATAATAGGCAATGTCAGCTATTAAAGTTTAGTTTTTATCCTTCCAGGTATTTTCAAAAACAAGATTTTGCAATTTTTCGCGTTTAGCCCAATGTTCAATTTCCAACATGGGTTTTGAATAAAATTCAGTAACATGACCGAGGCACAAGATGGCAATGGCTTTGGCATCATCGGGTATATCAAGTAATTGATGTAGTTTTTTCGGATCAAATAATGATACCCAGCCCATTCCCAGGCCTTCCGCTCGCGATGCCAGCCACATGTTTTGAATAGCGCAGGCTGCCGATGCTAAGTCCATCTCAGGCATGGTGCGACGGCCAAATATATATTGTTGACGGTTGGCCATTAATGCGACGATCAATAATTCACCACATTCAAGAATGCCTTCAACTTTTAGTTGCATAAATTCATCTTCTCTTTCACCCATAGCTTTTGCCGTTTTGATGCGTTCCTGTTCTGCCAGTTGATGAATTTTTTTGCGTAAATTGTCATTTGTGATACGAATAAAACGCCACGGTTGCATAAAACCAACACTAGGGGCAAAGTGCGCCGCTTGCAGAATACGTTCGAGCAATGCAGGATCAACCGGGGCTGAAACAAAATGGCGCATATCCCGTCTTTCTGCAATAACTTTGTAAATGGCAGCAATTTCATTTTCAGAAAAGCGTTTGGTCATGGCAAAAATAAGTGGGCAGTAGCTTTAGGGTTGGAAGGAAAATACAAATGAAGATAACTGGCCAGGAGTCTTTTGGCCAGAAAAACTTTTTCCCCCGGAGAGGTATTATATAACCTGACTCCTGTAGTCAATTCCGATAATTGGGTGTTAATCAATGAATGATGAAATGTATGACCCTTTAATATGCCCTTTGGTAAAGAAACGGATTGATAGCCAAGTCCCTGAATTTTGTTTTGCATGATTGCTGAGCCAGGCAAAAGTCCAACCATTTTGCCCTTATTACCCCGTTTATCCTGTAATGTCTCAAGTAAATAAAGCATGCCGCCGCATTCAGCATAAATTGGTTTTCCTGACTGATAGTGATCTTTTATAGATTGTTTTATCGACTGATTTTGTTGTAATGAATCAATGTAATTTTCCGGATAACCACCGGGGAAAAAAAGGCTGTCAACTTCGGGGAGTGTATTCTCATTTAAAGGGGAAAAAAATATCAGCGTGGCTCCCATTGATTGCAGCAAATCCAGGTTAGCCTGATAGATAAAGCTGAACGCGGCATCACAGGCAATGCCGATTCTAACATGAGCTAGTAATTTGGGTGCTGGTTCAATTTCAGGGCGGTGGAATGTAACAGATGGTGGAAGTTCAGCAAGTTTAGTCATTGCAATTGCTTGCGCTGCATTTGATAGCCGTGCATCAATATCGTTGACTTCGTTTGCTTGTACCAGTCCCAAATGACGTTCTGGCAGCGAAATATTAAGCTTGCGGGGGATGCTTCCCAGATATTTAATGTCGTTGCTAAACCCCTCAGTGATCATTTCTTCATGTCTGGCACTGGCAGTAGAATTTGCAAGGATACCGGCAAAGGGTAATTTTTTTCGAAAATTGGCAAGCCCATAGGCAATAGCAGCGGTTGTTTGGGCTGTTCCTTTGCAATCAATGACAGCCATTACCGGAATATTCAGGAGTTCAGCAAGATCAGCGCTACAGGGATTGCCATCAAACAGTCCCAATACACCTTCTACCAGAATCAAGTCAGCTTCATTTGCTGCCTGGTGAATTAATTGTCTGCATTGGGTTTTTCCAGTCATCCATAAATCGAGTTGGTAGACAGGTTGCCCACTGGCGCGTTCAAGGATCATCGGATCCAGGAAATCAGGGCCAGATTTGAAAACTTTGACTGTTCGCCCTTGTTCAACATGAAAACGGGCAAGTGCTGCTGTGATTGTGGTCTTGCCGTGCCCAGAACCGGGGGCACTGATAAATAAGGCAGGGCAGCTTGCTGATGACACCTTAGAGCCTGTTCAAGATCTATTCAGTAAAATTCTAATAAATGCGAGTACGACCATGTGTAAACTTGAATTCAAGAGCCTTTCACAGTTCTTCCAGAGTCGACGGCATTTCTCTATCCATGCAAAA
>JALSJK010000004.1 GCA_026989395.1 Methylomonas sp. | reverse complement strand
AATGCCTTTCCAAGGTTGCCCGGGAGTAGATATAGCATGGCGTGCCATATTGTTTGACGATATCTGTTACTGCGACATCTTCGGCAAAAAGTTGTTGATTTTGATAATTAAAATAGTCCATTATTGTTGTTCTTGTTTTTTTGTCTGCGTTTGTTTATTTTTAGCAGGTGGCACGTAGATTCGTTCTTCAGGCGGAACATAGATTGGCGGTTTTTCTCCAGGCAAGTAAAGCGGTCCTTGTTGTCCGCAACCTAACAGGAAAAATGTCAAAATAGAACCACTCCAAAATTTAATGATTTTCATGTTCAAAAAGATGCGAGGTTTTTTCTTTTTAGTTCATGCAGCTGGATATTAATAATTTTTAATGCAGCAGCAACTGAAGCAAACACTTGGTTGGAATGTACGCCACGGGTTTTACGCATTTTGTTGCCACAATCCCAGGTTATCACACATTCTGTTAATGCATTGGTATGCCCCCCTTTGGGAATTCTAACTTCGTAATCAGTAAGTGCAGGAAGAGAATAATTATATTCATGCAAAATTTTGTTAACGGCATCAATGAAAGCATCAAATCCGCCATTTCCACAGCCTGAAGCAAGCCTGATGTCACCATTGATCTTAACTTTTATGCTCACGGTCGATTCAAGCTCAAGACCGCTGGTGATTGAGCAGTTGAGTAGTTTTATATGCTGATAATCTTCACTTTCCAGAACATCGGCAATAATAAAAGGTAAATCTTCTGCAGTGATGCTTTGTTTGGAATCACCAAGTTGGACGATTCGTGCCAGAACCTTTTTCTGGTTTTCTTCCGATAGATTCATTTCCAGTTGTTCTAGGTTTTTTCTTAATGAAGCTTTACCGCTCATTTTCCCCAAAGCATATTTTCGTTTGCGAGAAAACCGTTCCGGTTTCAATTTGCTTTCATAAAGCCCTCCCTTTTGATCACCATCAGCATGGATGCCAGCCGTTTGTGTAAAAACATCGGCGCCAATAATGGGGGTATTTGCTGCGATCCATTTGCCGGAAAAGTTTTCCACCATTTTACTGATACGGACAATATGAGTTTCATCAATATTCAGTTTCATTCCCATTTTATCGACCAGAACCACGGCGACTTGTGCAAGGGAGGCATTGCCTGCCCGTTCACCAAGACAGTTTATGGTGCAATGAATATTGTTGACTCCGGCGCGTACGGCAGCCATGACGTTGGCAGTTGCCAAACCATAATCATTATGAGGATGAAAATCAAAGGTGAGTTCAGGATAACGGCTGCACATATCGCTTAAACTGGCAAAAACATTATCGGGAGACATGACTCCCAAGGTATCAGGAAGCATAAAATGGCAGATACCAAATTCTTTAAGCGAATCCATCAATCCATACACATAGTCAGGGCTATCATGATAGCCGTTGGACCAATCTTCAAGATAGACATTGGTGGTCAAACCTTTTTGATGAGCATATTTTACCGTTTTTTCGATATCTCTGATATGTTCATCGAGAGACTTTTTGAGTTGTTCACGGCAATGTTTTTCACTGCCTTTGGTCAATAGATTGATGACCTTACCGCCTGTTTCGACAATCCAGTCAACACTTCTGGTATGATCGACAAAACCCAAAACCTCGACACGGCCGGTGAAGCCTTCCTGCTGAGCCCAATCATTAATATTGGTTACTGCTTGCTTTTCCCCTTCAGAAACACGGGCTGAAGCAACTTCAACCCGGTCAACCCGAAGCGATTTCAACAGTGCTTTGGCAATATTAACCTTTTCATCGGGAGCAAATGAAACGCCTTGAGTTTGTTCGCCGTCACGAAGCGTGGTATCCATTAAATGGATTTGTCGAGAGGATAGAGTTGCCACAAACTTATTTCAGATTTGCTGCTTCATTAGCAAGGCGGGTGATTTCAGACCAGTTACCTGCATCAACAAGATCACTCGGGGCCATCCAGGAGCCGCCAACACAGGCGACATTTTTTAATGCCAGATAATCATTGGCATTTTTTGGATTTACGCCGCCAGTCGGGCAAAATGTTGCTTGAGGAATTGGTCCACCAATTGATTTTAACATCGCAACACCTCCTGCTGCTTCTGCAGGAAAAAATTTCATTTCAGTAATGCCTTTTTCCAAAAGTCGCAATACTTCACTGGGGGTGGCGACCCCGGGCAAAATCGGGACTCTGGCTTTTAGTACGGCATCAATTAGGCTATCAGTAACACCAGGGCTGACCAAAAATTCTGAACCGACATCGACTGCTTGTTTCAAGGTTTCAAGATTAATAACCGTACCAGTGCCAACGATAGCGCCAGGGACTTGATCCTTGATTTGTTTGATGGCATCCAGTGCAACAGGAGTTCGCAATGTAATTTCGAGTACTTTCAAGCCACCTTCAACCAGGGCGTTAGCCAATGGAACAGCTTGTTCAAGCTTATTTATAACCATCACCGGAATAACCGGCGAAGTATTCATAATTTCAAGTATGGAAGTAGACATTTTTTTCTCTTATTTTTTGGCGGGTTAGTCGTTTATAAATACGTTGGTTGCCCCTGTTTCAGCCGAAGAGGCGTTTAAACGGAAACCGGCAAATAATTCCCGGCCCATGCCATGATGGTGATCCTTGGCGTGATTAACTGCGGGTCTACGAGCATTGAACTCCCGTTCATCAATCAAGACATTGACAGAGCCATTGATAGTGTCCAGACGGATAATATCGCCATTTCTAACTTTCGCCAGCGGGCCGCCGTCCTCACATTCCGGACACATGTGGATTGCTGATGGGACTTTACCCGATGCGCCGGACATTCTGCCATCTGTGACTAAAGCGACATTAAAGCCTTTATCCTGTAATAGACCTAAAGGAGGTGTCAATTTATGCAATTCCGGCATGCCATTGGATTTCGGACCTTGAAAGCGAATGACTGCGATAAAATCTTTTTCCAGTTCACCGCGGTTGAAAGCGGTCATTAAATCATCCTGATCATCGAAGACAATGGCGGGGGCTTCAACGACATAATGACCTTCCCTGAGTGCGGAAATTTTAGAAATGCCTCGCCCCAGATTGCCATGCATAACATGCAAACCACCGCCTTCGGCGAAAGGTTTTGCTACTGTACTTAAAACATCAGGATCTAGAGATATTTTTGGACTAGGCTCCCATATTAATTTGCCATCTTTTAATTTTGGTTCTTTAGTATAGTTGTTGAGACCTGGTTCATTGTTGATGGTTAGGATATCGGCATGCAAAAGGCCATTATCAATCAGTTCTCCTATTAATACGCCCATACCTCCGGCGGCATGAAAATGATTGACATCGGCAGCGCCATTTGGATAAATCCGGGTCAAAAGTGGAATGATTTTCGATAACTTATCAAAATCATCCCAATTGATTTCAATACCCGCTGCCCGGGCAATGGCAACCAGATGCATGGTATGGTTTGTCGATCCTCCTGTAGCCAATAGTCCAACAATGGCATTGACGATGGCTTGTTCATTAATGACATGACCAACTGGCCGGAAATCATCGCCCAGGGCGGTAAATTTCAAGACTTGTTTGGCTGCCGCTTTCGTTAGCTCATCACGCAACGGTGTATAGGGGTTGACAAAAGAACTGCCGGGGAGGTGCAATCCCATGATCTCAACCATCATCTGGTTGCTGTTTGCCGTTCCATAAAAAGTACAGGTGCCGGGGCTGTGATAGGATTTTGATTCAGATTCCAAAAGTTCTTTTCTACTGATTTTCCCTTCGGCATATTTTTGTCTGGCCCTGGCTTTTTCTTTGTTGGTTATACCGCTGGGCATAGGTCCGGCAGGGATAAAAACAGCGGGGAGATGACCAAAGGATAATGCGCCGATGAGTAGGCCAGGAACGATTTTGTCACAGACTCCCAGGTAAAGTGCAGCGTCAAACATATTATGGCTTAGTCCAACAGCGGTTGCCATGGCTATGACATCGCGGCTAAACAGTGAAAGCTCCATGCCGGGCTGGCCCTGAGTAACACCATCACACATGGCCGGGACGCCGCCGGCAAACTGAGCGACGCCGCCAGCTTCTCTAACGGCTTCCTTAATTAATGCTGGAGCATTTTTATAAGGTTCATGCGCAGAAAGCATGTCGTTGTAGGACGAGATAATTCCTACGTCGGGTTTTTTATCATCAGCCAGATCAGCTTTGTCACTAGCAGGACAAGCAGCAAATCCATGAGCCAGGTTTCCGCAACCCAAAGCAGAACGATGGGGGCCTTTTTCAACAGCTGCATCCAATCGGCCAAGATAAACGGCTCGAGTTTCGCGGCTGCGTTTTATGATGTCTTTGGTAACTTGTTCAATGACCGGATGCATAAAGCTTCTCCTGTTGTAAATTTAAGGCGCCCAATAGAGTTCGAAAGGGACTTTTGTTTGACGCAGTAATGCCCGTATTGGCATGTCTTCGATCGGGCCATCAGTCATGGCTTTTCGAAATACACTCAGTTTTTCATCACCGGTAATCAATAAAATAAGGCGTTCTGATTGCAGCAGACCCGTTAAGGTTAGGGTTAAACGTTCAGTGCTTGTGCCAGTAACTTCACTTTGTTTAGCCTTGATCGCTGCAGTCAGCTGCGGGTTGTTTTCATCCAGTGCTTGCTCCAGACCCTCAGCATGAGGAAATAAGGAAGCGGTGTGTCCATCGCTGCCCATGCCTAATAAAGTCACAGAAAAGGGTTTTGGTAATTTCTGATATTGTTTTTCTGTTTCAGGTTGTCCTTCTGCAGCGCTGGATGCAGAATTTTTCATACCGGTAAACGGTGCTTTTAAGGCATTGTTGATCAGCAGGGTTCGTAATATAAGTGCTTCATTACTTGCTTGATGATCTTTATCTACCCATCGTTCATCGACCAGTGCAACATGAATGCGTTGCCAATCCAGATCAGTTTTTGATAATGACTCGTATAATGGGGCAGGGGAGCTGCCTCCTGAAACCAATAGGCTGGTTAATTCATTTTCCATCAAACTGCGTTGTAAATGATTACGACAGGCTTTGCATAATTCTGCAAAAAGTTGCTCGCGATTTTCAAATAAAAATTCTTTTATCATATTTTTTTATCGTACTTAATAATGATTAAACGAAAGTTAGCCCTCCCACTCCCGGCCGTCTCTGGCAAGCAAGGAATCAGAGCTAATTGGCCCCCAGGTTCCTGCTGGATAAGGTTTTGGAATGTCGCTACTGTTTTTCCAGGCATCCTGAATGGAATCAATCCATCTCCAGGCATGTTCAATTTCTTCCCGGCTAAGAAACAAGGTCGGGTTGCCCCGTAATGCCTCAAGGATCAGTTTTTCGTAGCCGCCGAATATTTTATGTTCTTTGAAAGTCTCCAGAAAACTTAGGTCCAGTTTGGTTTTCTGTAACTTGATATCGCCATCAATTCCGGGAACCTTGTTAAGAATTTCAATTTCGACGCCTTCATTGGGTTGTAAATGAATGATCAGCTTGTTTGGTGGCAGATCGTTGAAGCTATCCTTGAATATATTGTGTGGTAAGTGTTTGAAATTGACAACTATTTCAGTCCGTTTGTGATTCAATCGTTTGCCGGTACGCAGATAAAACGGCACTCCAGCCCAACGCCAGTTATCAATGTCAACACGAATGGCAACAAAGGTTTCAGTTTTACTTTGCGTGTTTGCACCTTCTTCTTCGAGATAACCGGGGACTTCGTCTGCTCTGAGAAACCCCTTGGTATATTGACCACGAACGGTAACTTGTTCTACGTTACACTTAGTAATGGGACGCAAAGCATCCAAAACTTTGATTTTTTCATTGTGGATACTTTCCGCTTCAAGATTGACGGGGGGTTCCATTGCAACAAAAGTCAAGATTTGCAGCAGGTGATTTTGTACCATGTCGCGCAATTGACCGGTTTTGTCGAAATATTCCCAACGTCCTTCAATGCCAACTTCTTCAGCGACAGTGATTTGAATATGATCAATGGTATTGTGATCCCAGTTAGTGGTGAAAATAGAGTTGGCAAATCGCAAAGCTAATAAATTTAATACCGTTTCTTTACCCAGATAATGATCAATACGAAAAATTTGATGGTCCTTAAAGACTGCAGAGACGGCATCATTAATTTCGATAGAAGAGGCTAGGTCGTGGCCAATAGGTTTTTCCATGACCATGCGGGATTCATCATTTAAAATGCCACATTGATCGAGTCCCTCGCAGATATTTTTAAACAGGAAAGGGGCAACGGCAAAGTAATTCACCATAACTCGCGCTTCCGGGTCAACAAGATCATGCAGTTTTTGATATTGATCCATTTGAGTTAGATCAAGTTTTAAATAGCGAAGCCTGTTGGAATATCGTTGCCAAACTGTCTCGTCAATACTGTCATTGAGAAATTCTTCAAGGCATTTTTTGGCTAATTTAATAAATTGCTTATCGGTTTTATCATGTTGGTCGATACCAATGATGCGGGTTTGTATTTCCAATAAATCGGCTTTATCTAGTCGAAAAAGGGAAATTAACAGCTTTCTGGTGGATAGATCGCCTAATGCGCCATAAATGACCAGGTCACAGGGCTTATATGTCTTGTTTGGTTCCATTATTTATTTAATATACAAGGTGCGAATGATGATATTTAATATTAGACTCGAAAGCGTTGTTTTGAAAATGGTCCGGATAAACAGCTACTACTAATATGCTATTGAAAAAAGGGACGCTATTATAGCAAATTTGAATGTTAGACCCAGAACTCGTTTTGAAGGCTGATTTATCTGGACTGATAGAGATTGTTCAGGTCACTAAGGGAAGGTAAGCCGGGACGAGCTCCTATTTTAGTACAACATAATGCACCGGCAGCACTCGCATATCTTAGAACCTGTTCAAGATCTGACATTAATAGTATCATTTAACAAAATGAAAGATGAAAGATGAACGATGGAAGATAAAAGATACCCGAGTGATATAAGTCGAGAACAATTTGAAAAGATTCAACCTATT
>JALSJK010000003.1 GCA_026989395.1 Methylomonas sp. | reverse complement strand
CGTAAAAAGTATACTTCAGTCAGCCATTGAAAATGCTCCAGTAATTCGGAAGCTTCGACGCTAAGCGCCATTGCCAAGTTTTTTGGCGAATGGAATTGGTCCCAATCTCGTTCTGAGGCAAACTGCCTGAGTGCCTGCTGAATTTCCGCTAAATCTTTCATGATTTTGCCAATTTATTCCCACTCAATAGTCGCAGGAGGTTTACCGGAAATGTCATAGGTAACCCTGGAAATGCCTGAAACCTCATTGATAATCCGGCGAGAAACCAGATCCAGAAAATCATAAGGTAAATGCGCCCATCTTGCAGTCATGAAATCAATTGTTTCCACTGCTCGCAGGGCAACGACATAATCATAACGGCGACCATCACCCATAACACCAACAGATTTGACAGGTAGAAAAACAGTAAAAGCCTGACTCACCTTTTCGTAGAGTTGATGCCTATATAACTCGTCAATAAAAATAGCATCTGCCTGACGCAGCAAATCGGCATACTGTTTTTTAACCTCGCCAAGAATTCTAACGCCTAGCCCTGGCCCAGGGAAAGGATGACGATATACCATTTCATAGGGCAAACCTAATTCCAGGCCAATTTTTCGGACCTCATCCTTAAATAATTCCCGCAACGGTTCAACCAGTTTCAGTTTCATATTTTCTGGCAACCCACCAACATTATGATGTGATTTGATTAGATGTGCCTTGCCAGTTTTTGCCCCGGCCGATTCAATAACATCCGGGTAAATTGTCCCTTGCGCTAACCACTTGGCATCAGTTAATTTTGCTGCTTGCTCATCAAAAATCTCGATAAACAAATTTCCAATAATTTTGCGTTTTTGCTCAGGATCTTCAATACCTGCTAAAGCTTCAAGGTAACGCTGTTCTGCATCAACCCGGATCACTTTGACACCCATGTGTTCTGCAAAAGTGGCCATCACCTGGTCACCTTCGTGTAAACGCAACAACCCGGTATCCACAAAAACACAAGTTAACTGGCTGTCAATAGCTTTATGCAATAAAGCAGCTACGACAGAAGAATCAACTCCTCCGGACAAACCCAGAATAACGTGGTCATTGCCAACCTTGTTTTTTATCGCAACGATACTGTCTTCAATAATGTTATGCGCTGTCCATAATGCTTCACATTCGCAGATTTCCACAACAAAGCGCTCCAGGATTCGCCCACCCTGCCGGGTATGCGTTACTTCCGGATGAAATTGTAAGCCATAAAATTTTCTGGTTTCATCGGCAATACCGGCGATAGGCGCGCCATCTGAACTGGCAATTAGTTTAAAACCTTCTGGTAATTCAACCAGCCTGTCGCCATGGCTCATCCAGACATCCAGCAAGGCGTAGCCTTCCGGGGTGGTATGGTCCTCAATATCCAGCAATAGTTTGGAATGACCTCTCGCCCGGATCTGGGCATAGCCAAACTCCCGATGATCGGATGATTCAACTTTGCCGCCGAGCTGCTCAGTCATGGTTTGCATGCCATAACAAATACCTAAAACTGGAATTCCTAATTGAAAAACAATTTCTGGCGCTCTGGGCGTGTCGCCACTGGTAACAGTCTCGGGTCCACCAGACAAAATAATTCCTTTCGGAAAAAAAGTTTTTATCGCTTCAGTATCACAATCATAAGCGTAAATTTCACAATACACGCCAATTTCGCGAATTCGTCGAGCTATCAACTGAGTATATTGCGATCCAAAATCGAGAATCAGAATCTTATCAGCATGAATATTAGCTGGCAGGCTAGATGTCATAGAAACAAAAATAATTAAAAAATGATTATTACAATTAGGCGGACAAACTTAATCCATTCGGTAATTTGGAGCTTCCTTGGTGATGCTTACGTCATGAACATGACTTTCGCGCATACCGGCATTGGTCACACGCACAAATTTGGCATTTTTATGCATTTGACTGATCGTCTGATTGCCTGTATAGCCCATGCTCGCCCGAACACCTCCAATGAGCTGATGGACAATCGCAATCACACTGCCCTTGTATGGAACCCGACCTTCAATACCTTCAGGCACCAATTTTTCAACATTAGTGGCATCTTCCTGAAAATAACGATCACTGGAACCCTCTTGCTGCGACATGGCCCCCAAAGAACCCATTCCCCGGTATGATTTGTAAGAGCGCCCCTGATACAATTCAACTTCTCCAGGCGCTTCTTCAGTTCCTGCAAAAAGACTTCCCAGCATAACCGAATGAGCGCCGGCAGCCAACGCTTTCGCGACATCACCTGAAAAACGAATACCGCCATCAGCAATCAAAGGTACGCCTGTACCCTGTAACACATCGGCAATATCACTAATTGCCGTAATTTGGGGAACGCCAACTCCAGCAACAATTCTGGTGGTGCAAATAGAACCAGGACCAATACCAACTTTTACTGCATCAGCACCCGCCTTAACTAGCGCTTTGGCGGCTTCCGCTGTAGCAATATTCCCACCAATTACTTGAACCCCCGGGTGTTTTTGTTTTACCCACTGCACTCGATCCAGAACCCCTTGTGAATGCCCATGCGCAGTATCAACAATAATGACATCAACACCGGCCTCAACCAAAGCTTCAACCCGCTCTTCTGTTCCTTGGCCAGTCCCGACTGCCGCGCCGACACGCAACCGCTCCTGACTGTCTTTACACGCACTCGGATAATCTTTGGCTTTTTGAATATCCTTGACGGTAATCAAACCTCGCAACTGAAAATCATCATTGACCACCAGTATTTTTTCAATTCTATGTTCATGAAGTAGTTTGATTGCTTCTTCCTGTCCGGCATTTTCCTTGACAGTTATCAATCGTTCCTTGGGCGTCATGACCTTGGAAACCGGCTCGTCAAAACGCGTTTCAAAACGTAAGTCCCTTCCGGTCACAATGCCAACCAACTCATCGCCAACAACTACCGGAACCCCCGAAATATTTTTTGCATGAGTCAGGTTGATCACCTCCTGAATGCTAATATCCGGTGAAACCGTTATTGGTTCACGTATTACACCACTTTCAAATTTCTTGACGCGCCGCACCTCATGTGCCTGTTGTTGAGCTGTCATATTTTTATGAATAATACCGATTCCACCTTCCTGAGCCATAGTAATGGCTAATCTTGCTTCGGTAACTGTATCCATTGCTGCGGACATCAGCGGGATATTAAGATGAATATCCCTTGTCAGCCGAGTTTTTAAATCGACTTCGCGCGGTAAAACTGTGGAATGGGCAGGCACCAGAAGAACATCATCGAATGTCAGTGCTTCTTGAATTATTTGCATATCAACTCCTACTGCCGAAAATATAACCCGTTATTATACTATGTTTTTTGCAGCTTCCGCTTTTGTAATAAACACTGCATCCAAGCCAAGCCATAATAAGCCTGGATAAACCAAAAGACTTCGACTGGGAAACGAAATCTGGCATATCCCATAGGTCCAGGAGAACAAATAAAATAAAAATTAGCCAACATCATAACCCAGAGAAAACAATCTCTTTTTATAACAATCCAAAGTGCGCCAATCAAAGCAAACAAACCAATGATCACTCTCAGTAAAACTTCTGCGATATAAAAATAATCCTGATTAATCAGAAAAATATAAACTTTATCCTTGAAGTCAGTCGCCTCGATTTCAAAAAAATGCAGCCGGTCAGTGCGATGCCTGAAAGCATGATAGACGCCGAATAAATTTGCTCCATTCATGGTTTTTAAAACTCCAAAGCACCATTGCTTCAAATAATGCCAAGGATATTTTTTTAATTCATCAATAGCAATTTTTTGTTCCAGATCCAGCTCCTCAGCGGTACTCAATTTTCGATCTAATTTTTTGGCCTGCTCGTCTATTGCTAGCCTGACTTGTTCCTTGATTTTTTTATGCCCGGTCCAGAATGGAATTCCCCTGGCCGATTCCCAAACCATAGGCACATGATAGTTCGCCAACATATTGCTTTGCTGCCCAGACATGACCAACTTGCCAAAATAATGATAATTTCTCAGCAACCAGGGCGAAATCACCAAAATAAATGCAAAAAGCAAAACACCAGCATGCAACCATCTTTTTTTGTCTTTTATAGCAAAGCCAACCAGGGTTATTGCAGCCACCGCCGGAAAATATAAAATAGCCGGCCGTATCCACGCGCCTACTCCCATCATTGCGCCAGAAAAAAACAATAATCGCCCATTGTGAGTTCGCAAATAGTGGCCAATTGCTAATATCCCGGAAAAGAAAAATGGCAAAAACAAGGTTTCCGACAAAATCATTTTTGGCGTTGACAGCCCCCCTGGTTCTATCAATAAAAAAATCACTCCTAAGCGGGTGATTTTTCCACCAAAAAGCGGTTTTCCATAGTGAAAGAAAATAAAAACACACAGACCATAAATTAACTCCTGCCATAGTACCGCCCAATATGGACTTTCCATCCCGAGTTCTTTCAACAAAGCAAGAAAAGTCGGATATC
Source organism: Methylomonas sp. (assembly GCA_026989395.1). Taxonomy (GTDB): domain Bacteria; phylum Pseudomonadota; class Gammaproteobacteria; order Methylococcales; family Methylomonadaceae; genus JALSJK01. Next base: position 30,288 of record JALSJK010000003.1, on the reverse strand, counting down.
CAGGTGTCCGGAAAAGTTGCGGTGAAAACGGTGGCTGATCGGTTTGAGAAAATACGTGATGCTCTCTCAAAATATCTGCGAGCCAGATATAATACCCTGAATCTTCTTCTAAATATTGGCCATCAAAAACCACAAAACAAACAAAGAAAACAATTCTAATCAGAATTAAAATTGCAACTACCCAAGCAAAATTTCTACATATTATTGATGAAATTGACATTTGGTTATTTTAACAGAGCATGACTCAAACATTGTCATGCAATCACTTGATTACGGCGTTTTTCTTTCCATTAGTCACGACAAAATTTAATCTGCTATAAATTCGATCAATAACTCCGTATAATGTATGGGTTTTATCTATTCATCTTCAAGCAACCCATCAACAAGTGAAAGACTATATCCATATTGCTCGTATTGACCATTGGTTTAAAAATATTTTCATGCTGCCCGGGATTGCCCTGGCCATCATATTAGCCCATGTACCTTTATTAGAAGCTATTGTACCCTCAATTATTGCAATATTGAGCACCTGTTTTATTGCCTCTGCCAACTATGTTATCAACGAATGGCTGGATAAGGATTTTGATCAGCATCACCCGATAAAAAAACACCGGCCCTCAGCGGTTGGTAACATTAAAGCTAAATATGTCTATCTTGAATATGCAATCCTTATTGCCATTGGACTCGGTCTAGCATCACTTTTAAATAAAGAGTTTATTATGCTCTCCATTGTACTTTTGGTGATGGGAGTTTTATACAATGTCAAACCCTTTCGAACAAAAGATCAGGTTTATCTCGATGTTCTGAGCGAATCCATCAACAACCCATTACGTTTATTACTTGGCTGGAGTGCTTTGGTCAGTGGCAGCTTTCCACCTTCGAGTATTCTACTTGCATACTGGATGGGAGGTGCTTTCTTAATGGCCATGAAACGTTACGCAGAATTCAGATATATTGATGACCATGAACAAGCCGGCCTGTACCGGCGATCATTTATCTACTACACAGAACAAAGCCTGCTACTGTCATCGTTTTTTTATGCGATTTCATCCGGTTTTTTTCTGGGGGTGTTTTTGATTAAGTACCGGGTTGAATTTTTACTCAGCTTTCCACTATTTGCACTGTTATTCGTCTGGTATGCCTATATTGCCATGAAACCACATTCCGCCTCGCAAACTCCGGAAAAACTTTATCGTGAACCGAAATTTGTTGCTTATGTGATATTCCTGGCAATTGTTGTTACCACCTTGTTTTTTATTGATATCCCATGGATGAAAAGCATGGTTGATCCGGTCGTTTTCTGATGGGAGTCAGGCGCTATCTTGCCAGCTTTATCCGCTATTTTATTTCGGGGGGCCTGGCAACAGTAATTCTTTTTGGAACATTAATTCTGTTAATAGAGGAATTTGGAATTAATCCAACCATGGCGAGTGCCATTGGATTCTGCCTTGCCGTAATTTTCAGTTACTTTATCCAGTATTACTGGACATTTAAGCCTACCGGTTCTCATAAACGCTTTATGTTTCGGTTTCTGCTGGTTACTATTTTAACCTTAAATATTAATACCGGCCTGTTCTGGTTTTTAAATGTTATGGAAAAATGGCCTTACATTTACTCCCAGATTTTTGCTACGGGGACCGTTTTTTTACTGAATTTTCTCATTAACCACCACTTTACTTTCAAATCACACCCTATTCGTCAATGAAACAGATTGAAACAAGCAGCCAGCAAACTGTTGCCATATTTGATCTTGACAGCACTATTACCAAAAAAGATACCTACATTGCTTTTTTGCTGACGGTCTTAAAATGCCATCCCTACCGGATACTCCGCTGCGGATTTTTACCTTTTGCCGTATTCATACATAAAACAGGGCTAAAAGATAATAGCTGGCTAAAAGAAACTTTTCTAGGCGCAATCGCCGGCGGTTTGACACAATCGCAACTTGATCACTGTACAGACCGCTTTTTGGCAAAATTACATAATCAAGGGATTCGTCAAAAAGCGCTACAAAAAATACAACAACATCGAGAAGCCAATCATCAACTGGTTCTGGCATCGGCCAGTTTTGATTTTTATGTTAAAAAACTAGGCAACCAATTAGGTTTTGATACGATTATCTGCACCCGCTCGAAATGGAATGAACAAAAAAAACTTATTGGTAAAATTGATGGCTATAATTGCTACGGTCACAACAAATTAAAGCGACTCGTTGAATTAATAGATACCAGTAGAAATAATATATTTCGGATTGGTTATACAGATCATCATTCTGATCAGCCATTGCTTGAATGGGTTGATAAAGCCATTGCCGTCAACCCAACTAAAAAGTTACAGCAAATAGCCTTGAACAAAAAATACATTATTGTCGACTGGGGCATGAATAATGCTTAATCCCTACCATTATTATCAGAAATAGTGTATCTTTAGCACAACTTTATTTTGTTTTTTTACGACATCCTGAATGAAGACATTGAAAACCCTCAAATCTGCTTACGCTTTCGTCAAAGAATATCATACCGGTCTTGCACGCGGCGCACTCACCTTTATCGATAACACCCTGGTTTATCTTTATGATAAAAAACCCAGTCGAGGGCCAACTTTTGTCGGCTGGAATGTACTGTTTAACTGTAATGCGAAATGTTCTTTTTGTGATACCCACGAATTACATAAACAGCTTGATCGGGAAATGACCCATGAAGAAGCCATGTCAATCGTTAGACAATTAGGTGAAGCTGGCACTTGGCATTTAAGCTTGACCGGTGGAGAAACCTTACTCCGTAAGGATTTACCGGAAATCATCCAGGAAGCAAAAAAATACAATATGTTTGTTAACGTCAACACCAATGGTGCGTTGTTGGCAAAAAAAGCAAAAAGATTGGTCGATTCGGGGCTTGACAGCCTGATTATCAGCCTGGACTCTGATAAACCCGAAATTCATGACACTGCGAGGGAAATTCCCAAACTCACTGATTCAATTTTCCGTGGCATTGAAGCCGTCAGGGAAGCACAAAAACAATCTGGCACCAAAAAGCCCGAAATTGTTTTACGGATGATTATTTCCAAACAAAATTATGAATCCATCGACACCTATGTTGAGAAATTTCAACATCTTGTTGATAAAATTGCCATTCAACCCATTCATGACGGCGTAACTGCACCTAAATTTAAGGTAAAGGAAAAACTCAATCTGTTTCACATCAAAGAAGCCGATGTTTACCAGTTTGAACAAAAAGATCGCAGCAAATATCGTAAAGTTTTTAATGATTTATATAAAAAATACGATTGGATGGATAACTCCTTTATCCGTGAATTTGAGACTTTTATATTTGATAAGGATGCAACATGGGAGAAATTCAAATGTTATGCGGGTTATTACTACTTAGTCGTCGATCCTGCTCTTGATACCTTCCCCTGTACTTTTTTTGTTGATAAGTTTGAAAATCTGAGGGACAACAAACTCATGGACGTCTGGCGCGGAGAAAAAATCAAGAAATGGCGCCAGCTGGTCAAAAACAAGCAAAATACCTGTACCTGCGCATGTGGCATTGCAGAAGTCAATGCGGTTCTGACTAACAAATTGGAGAGTAAAATTTTCAATCCCTTGTCAGCAAACAGTAAAATCACTGCATCGAAAGCTGAAAGCAGTAGTTAGAAGGCGTTTTCCTTAACACTCATCAAGTCAAATACTGCAGTTTCCGGTAATTTCTGGATCAATCGGAAACTGCCTTCCATATATTTTTTTGTTGTGCGGATTGAACCAGACCGACAATCCACATATATCCATAGCATGCCTGAATGAACCAAAAAACATCGATCGGAAAGCGATACCTTCCATAACCAATCGGTCCTGGCAATAATATGAAATAGAAATTAGTCAGCATTATCAGCCATAAAAAACAATCCCTTTTCGAAACGATACTGACAGCTCCAAAAATAGCAAAAATCGCTACAGTCATGGAAAAAACTGTATGAAACAGATAAAACCTGTCCTGATGTAAAAAATAATAAACAACACCAGATATAATCCCGGTCGTCTTAATTGAATGATAGGCCTTAAAATTTCCAGTCAATACATCTAAAAAATGAAGCCGGTGATCCGGAAACCGCATCAACTGGTAAAAATCATTCACAAAGGACTCATACATCACCCTCGCAGCACCTGCCAACCAAGCCTTAAAATAAATAACGGGATAATGACTTAATTCCTTAAGAGCCCAGTTTTGCTGTAGTTTAAAAAACTCGACGGCATCAACTGAACGGCCTGATTCATTCTCTTTTTGCACAACAATTTTTTTAATTTTCCGCTGTACCAGCTGCTGACCAGATTTATCAAATTGATCCACATTTGGCCAATGCCAAACGGCTGGAACATGATAATTAGCCAGGAGATTACTTCCCTGTCCAGACATAAATATCTGCCCATAATGGTAATAATTACGTATTAACCACGGCGAAAGAGTTAACACAAAAAATAGAAGAAAAACTGTAACGTGCAACCATTTTTTCATGCTCTTAAAATGAAACAGAACAATGATCAAAGCCACCACAATGGGCAAATACTGTATTGCCGGTCTTATCCATCCACCTATACCTAATAAAACACCAGCCATTATCAAAAATCTTACTTGGTAATGCCTGAGATATAGCCCGATAAACAATAAACCAGCTATTAAAAATGGTAAGAACAAGGTTTCAGAGATTAAAAATTTTGGCCACACCAAACCACCAGAATTAATCAACATAAAAATAACTCCGGCTCTCATAATATTTTTATTTAATAATTGCTGACCATAATGATAGAAAATAAAAATACTTACACCATAAATAATTTCCTGTATCAATACGATGCTATAAGGATTATCAATGTTTAGCCAATGCAGAACCACTAAAAATACTGGATACCCTGGTGTTCTAAATATTTCCGGACCCGCAGGCACATCAGAGAACAAAATTCGCATCGTTTGACTAGACGGAATTCCAAACGGCTGAATAATATCCGGCTGCGACGAAGGTAAAAAAAAGTCTCCCGTTTCAATAAGGTGCTCTGCCAGCTCCAAATAAAGCGCACTATCCGGGTGAATATAATTCCCGCCACTCATCACAAAGTATAGATATAAAGCGGTTCTAAAAAAAATCAACACTCCAACTGTGGCCGGGAACCACATAACCCAAAGATTCTTATTCTCAAGCATTATTAACTATTCTTTATTCACTTCAACCCATCTAGGTCTTTAAATATTCCTTTCACGTTAGAGAATACTTTATTTAAAGGCGTCAGTTTTTGGGCAAAAAAACGCAGCAACAAACAGGCTGCCGGTCGTTTTAATGTCATTCGTAAAAAATGATGCGCTACAAAATGGAATATTCTTGAACAAGAAAGGGATAACCAAAACCACTGTTTTTATAACATCGCGGATTCTACTCCATCAGGTTTATAAGCTAACAGGGGTTACTTTAACAGTAGCTGAAAATGGGACAATAATGCGGAATATTTCGGTTAATACACCTATTTTTACAACTTCAAACAAATGATCAAAAAAAAGGGATTCATCCAGAATAGCAAATCCCCTGGCATAAATTACAAGGCTCACTGATTTCTGTTAAAAACAGCAAGCCTCTTATTTCATGCTTCAGGTGTTGCTTTGAGAGTTCTCACCACGTTGTACTTGCTTAGCAATATCTTTTACGACAAACGCTAAAAATGCCATAAACCACCCATTCATAATCATCTCGATTGAGACAAATAAACCTATTACCCAGAGACCAGAAATAGGCCAATTGACGATAATAATAAAACCTAAAATCAGGTCGATAATGCCAAAAACTAACGGCAAAACCCATCTCCATTGTTGTTTTCTGCATTTAAACGCATAAACAATACGGGTAACACCGATCGCGACCAACAAAGCTGCAATTGCCAAGGTAATTCCTAAGCCTGCCGCAACCGGATCAAAAATTATGATTATTCCCATTAAGATATAGATAATGGCAATTAACAGCTGCGGTAACCGCCCCGCCCATTTTTCTTCTTTTGCCTTAAAAGCCTGGATTATTTGAAAAACCCCTCCCGCTAATGCAAAACCACCGAAAACCAAAACAGTTGCTAATGTCACCCAAACCGACATAAATAAACCAATTGTCCCTAAAATGATCATCAATATGCCAAGCGCCAAAAGCCATCCCCATTTTTTGGGTAACTCTTCAGCCACGTAATTTGTCTGATCTGCCACTTCATTCATTTTTTTCTCCCCCATTAAATTATAATTTCGATCACCGAAAAGTTTCTAAAAAGAACCTTTCGGTGATCATTTATCCAGCTTATTTTCCTGCTTTTGAAGCACCTTCTTTCTTAATCAGGGCATTGAATGACTTAGCTATTTTTTCATATAATTTTTCAACTGCATTTTTACCTTTGATTTCCTTTTCCAAAACTTCGATCTGATCTTTCAGGTTTTCATACGCTTTTGAATTTTCATCGGTATAACCTAACAATTTAGCAATTTCCAATTGCTCTTTTGCTGATTTAAGTAGCTCTTGAACAGTATTTTTCTCGGTTTTTTTATCAAGCTTTGACGCCTGATCAACTAAACTTTTGGAACGAATTAGTCCTAAAGGAATAATTTCGTCCTCGGTAACCAAAGTATTTATTGCTGTGATGAGAATAGCCTTGGCATCATCTCTTTTTTCTTTAAGCAAATATTTAGTTGCCAGCTTGATCGCATCCGGATAGGTTCCCATTGGCAAATACACTATGCTGATGCGCAATTCATCCCGCATTGCTTCAAGTAACTCTCTGGCAACCTGTACTTTCCCGTCTGCCAACATTTTTTTGGCAAGTTTTAGCTGCGCTTTCAATTTTTCAGGCGTAGTGACCAATTCATTAATTTTTACAAAACTATCAACTGGAACCAGTGCTAATTCAGGATTTGCCGCCAATGCAACATCAAATTTACCAGTTGCAGCTTGTAATTCTGCCAGCGCCTCCTTGTCTTTATTTTCGTCCAATAATTTTATTGCCTTGATAACCTTGGCAGCTCCTTGGCTAACCCCAACATTAACTTCTTTTAGCAGATCACTCTGACTCTTTTGTTCCTGCTTTATTGCTTGCTTGGTAGTTTTCGAATGGGCTGCATCAGGACTGGCTTTTTGTTCTGCCCAGACAACTGGAACAGCTAACAAAGCTGCAGTTAGTAAAGTGGTCATTATTTTACTCTTCATTGATTTTCTCCTTCTTCATTAATTAAGTGTTGATGTAACAATTTGTTACTGTCGTTAATGAATGTTAGGACAAATCAATTTTTTTCAATGCATGCTGACCTCTGTACACGTCAAAAAATTACAAATTCTGCTGGGAAATAGATCAGTTATTGAAAATATTAAACACGCGCGAATACCCCCTGTAGCTCCACTGCCATTAAGTTAAGACAAAGTGTAGGCTGGGTTAGCGGTAGAGTAACCCGACAAAATCTAGAAAATGTTGGGTTACGCTACCGCTAACCCAACCTACAAAATTGTAAATGCTCTTAACTTAATGGTAGTGCTCTGTAGCTCCCTATCACATCCCTGCAATAGAAGGTTTATTTCTTAATTTTTTTGTCATGCACAAAGTATCCTCGCTAAAAAACAAGGCGTACGAAATCAAGAAGAAAACGTCAAGGCATCCCTAAAACCTTAGTTGCTCTAGAAAGCTATTATCGATGCAATTTATCACACTGTTTTTATCAATAATGTGGTATCTGATAACTTCAGACAATCGTAAACTGCTTCATCAATTGAAATCCTGCTTTTTAGTGAAACTGAATGATGGGTATTGGTTTGGCTGTCATTTAAGAAACCGCTGAGTGTCAGAATAGAACCGGATTGCGGCAGGGTAAGTTGAAATTTTATTTTGTTATCAAGATTGGCTTGCAAAGGTTCGGATAATTTTACTTTTATGCCGAAATGGTTGATATCAAGAACATCTGCAACAAGCAATATTTCTTTGATATTCTTTTTTGCAGCAATATCATTTTGTAATTGCTTTAAATGAAGCTTCAACTGCTTCAATCTATGAGAATTCATAGATAACCTCCTTATTTTTGGATTAATTAGACTTCGCCAATTGGCTAATAAATCATCAATTGTTATTTATAGACTATATTCACAGAAAATCAAGATTTATTCGGCGTTCTATTTTGTCCTTGAATTGCAAAAACCGAATTGTTTGAAATTCATCGGCAGAATCGAAACCTAAAATCTGCCAAGGAACATCAATATCAGTGATATGAATCGGGTACTGTTCTTTACTCTTTCTTAGTTGAATAACATACTCACCCGCTGCTTTAAATACTGATTTCCCAAATGTAGCCGAACTAAACTCAAGTTCATTACAATAAACAGTATAACTTATTTTTTTCTGGATATTTTCAATCGCTGAAACTCGGATATTTAAGAAATCCTGGGTGATACCTTGTTCAACCGCAACACGGGTACTGGACAATATACCTTTTGAATTACTAAGTACTTCCCAATACTCAATTTTCAGATCATTTTCAAAATTATATTTATTGACAATGGTCTCCAAAAAAACTGAATAGGCTGAAAATAATTGTCTGGCTGTTGCTTGCTGGTGACGTTGAAAGAAAAAAGAACCTTTTTCATCGATAATATAAAGATCAACCCCATCGGCTATCGTTCTGGTAAAAACCTGAATGGCATTAGGTTTATTCAAGGTGTATAAATAGGGAATGGGAGTATTTTCCAATACAGTCGAATCAAAAAATACCGAGGAAAATACTTGCTGTGCATTAGCCAACTCATCCAGAATTTGAGACTCGCTATCGATTTTAAAAAAATTGATAGCTCCATTTAATTTTTGAAACAGATAATACGACTGACCAACTGGCAATATATAACGGCCAGCAGAATTCGTGGCATCATTACCAAAAAAGTGCTGTAAGGAGTGGTAAATTGTTTTAATCCTTAAAACAATACTTTTTGCCCTTAGCTGAGTAAAACAGGCAATTTCCATCGGAGGCGCAGTTCCTGCTTCCCTGGACTTGTTAATCGTATCAACAAAACAGTTAAATAAACCTTCAGCAGCCTTGTCCTGACTGAAAAATATTTCTCCCCAACTGGTGATTAAAATACGATCCAGAGTTTGAATAAAATTCTTCCGCGCCATGCCATAACTCAACGCATCAGAACGTTCGCTGATCACCACAGAACCGTCATCTCTTGCTTCAGGTAATAATATCCCCAGATTTATTATCAATAAGGAGGCAACTTCTTTTTTTCGACGTTTATACGTTTCAAGTGACTTGTTTTCAATATCCAGATACCGATCCAGAAATTGCTGAATTTCGTTTAAAGTCAAATGAATTTCAGTCGCATTTAAATGCAGGGAAACAGCCTGAACCCGAATCTTTATTTTTTTATGATACAGACCGTTAACCACCATCCACAACAGGATTTCCACAAGATTCCAGCTGGTTTTCATTGCATTGCTAAAAACCGGATTTTCTTCTCTGGATTTCCCCAAAAATACACCCCACCCCATACTGCCTGATTGAAGGGGAATTTCGATAATACTTAATTCATCTTCCGCAGCTTGAATGATGGATCGAGTAGAAATAATTTCAACCTTATCCGGTTTCTTTTCCAAAAATGCGAATAACTTCCGCCCGATTAACCTGGAATCCCGATCATGAACATAATCAGATTTTAAATGTTTTTTTGCAAACCCAATATTCATTCGATAACACTGGGTTAACTCCTTGACAATTATTTGATGTTCCTGCAAAGCATTTGCAAAATCCCAGGAATCACTACGGCCAAGATCATTGATATCAAATTCCTGCCATTCCCATCGTTGGGAAATATCCTGCAAGAACACTTCACGAAGCTGTTTTGTCTGCAAATCAGAAGACGAACCGTTCTCCCCAATAATTTTTAAATACAGACATTTGCGTAATAAATTGATTCTCTCGTTGTTTTCTGATTTTTGAAGATAGGATTCCAGTTTACGGTACATCAGCAAATAAGGATCAAGATCATCAATCAAAAATTGACCCGAATATATGGCTTGCTTTAATTCCTGGGCTAACCACTTGGGGTTAGGGTACTCACTGACATAGCTTTCCATTAACATCAATTTTAAAATTGATTTATGCGGTGAATAGATCGCCTTGTAAATATGCCATAGTGTTGCGCTGACAAACTCTTCAACCGGCACAGCATTAAGACCGCCAAAATCAATGATTTCATGTTCGGTGACAAAACGTTTTTTGAGCAAATGCTGAACATAATCGGGATAATTATGTTCTTCATGTGGCGGCACTAACCACCAGGCCGGAATTTTTCCGGCGACATAAATAGCAGTCCGATAAAATTCCTCGAGTAATAAATAATGCTGGGTTTTACCACTGCTTTCTGTTGAAATCGGCGTGTCCTGACCATTTCGAAACTGTTCGCTATTGATCAGAAAAAAATGCACTTCCAGCCCTATTGAAGCCGCCCAGGTTTCAACTGCTGTCGCTTTATCCTGTAGCTTTTTCAGAGCTTCGCTGGAGAGCGATGGATCATGACACAGCCAGATATCAATATCACTGCTCTTGGTAAAAGCAATGCTGCTGACACTGCCCATTAAATACAGCCCTTCAATCGCATGACTCTTTGCAGCACGACGTTTATATCTGAAACTGCGCGTATATATTGTTGCCGCCTTAAGTGTCGCCCGGCCTGGTGTAAAATCAGGAATTCCGAATGGTGTGTCCGATGAAATAAACCCGGGCAACAAGGGATGATTCTGGTGAAATATCAGCGCTAATAAATCAAGAAAAACATGCTGCCGCACACGTAAAAATTGTTGAATCCGCTGTATTTTAAAAAGATGCAGATTTTTGAACCGCTGACTTATTGCGTGTAAGTCTTTTCGGCTGATTTCCTCACCCGGGGAACCCAGTTGTATTTCAGGAAGATTAATTGCTTCAGTCATTTGCTTCAAGCATAGACCTAGATTGAGGAAAAGCCAGACTTATCGTAAGGGTATAGCGTTTAATCTATGGACTTGAGGGATTGTTCACAATTGCACGATATTCGACACATTCCTGCCCCAAACATGGCAGTCATTTATGAGAACCCTTCCAAGTAGCTATTCAGACGACATTTTTTGAAACTATAAATTTACCATCGCCCACTTATATGCATTAAAAACTGACAATAATCGTAATCATTAGTCCAAAAATGCTGAAAACGACTTAAACAGGCATGATCGACTTGAATATGAAAACTATTTTTTGTCGATATTCCAAGAATCCGGGAAAAAATCATACGAATCACACCAGCATGGGTAATAACCAGTAGATTTTTTCCTTTATTTTCATTGATGGTTTGCTGCCAGGCATAAGCAACCCGTTTGGAAAATACTGAAAAACTCTCACCATTTCCTGGAGCAAACTTTTCAGGGTCATCATAGAACCGGGATAACAAACCAGGATTGAGTCGTTCAATTTGCTCCGCTGTTTTTGCTTCCCAATCGCCAAAATCAATTTCTGAAAACCCTGAAACTCGATTGCATGGTATTTTTCTCTGGTCACTTAACCAGTGTGCAAAATCAAGGCATCGGGATAAAGGGGAACTAATAATAATATCCCAGTTCTGGTCAGCCGTTGCTTGTTGCATTTGCTGCCAACCTTTTGAAGTCAAAGGATCATCTGTTTTACCCCGAAAATAAAAGCCGCCTTTTACTTCCCCGTGCCGAAGCAAATCTATGCTGGTGATTACGGGGTCAGCTGAGCAATGTTGGCTTTCCTCCTCTCCCAAGTCTGGAGCTTCCAAATCTATCTCTTTAATTGCTCTCTGGCAAATTGAACAGCCTGCCTAACTTTTTCTGGCGCTGTACCGCCCAGATGATTCCGGGAAGCAACCGAACCTTCCAATGCCAATACATCATAAACATCTTCGGTAATGATATCTGAAAACTGCTGTAATTCTTCAAGTGTCAATTCAGACAAATCCCGCTTGGTATCAACACCCAAACGAACCGCCAATCCCACTACTTCGTGAGCATCACGAAAGGCCATTCCCTTTCTTACTAAATAGTCCGCCAAATCAGTGGCAGTGGAAAAACCTTGTTTTGCAGCCTGATACATATTGTCTTTTTTACATTGAATATGCGGAATCATATCGGCAAAAGCGCGTAATGAATTTATCAGCGTATCGGCGGTATCGAATAAAGGTTCCTTATCTTCCTGATTATCCTTGTTATATGCGAGTGGCTGACTTTTCATCAGCATCAGTAATGACATCAAATGGCCTGTGACGCGACCGGTTTTGCCTCTAACCAACTCAGGCACATCGGGATTTTTCTTTTGCGGCATGATGGAAGAACCCGTGCAAAAAGCATCCGGTAGTTCAATAAAATCAAATTGCGCGCTGGACCAAAGTACAAGTTCCTCCGAAAAACGGGATAAATGCATCATAATCAAGCTGCCGGCGGCGGCAAATTCAATAGCAAAATCACGATCACTGACTGAATCCAGCGAATTAGCGGATGGCCTGTCAAACTCCAACAATTCTGCCACATAATCACGATCAATGGGATAACTTGTTCCAGCTAAAGCGGCTGCACCCAGCGGCATGATATTGATCCTCTTACGGCAATCTTGCAGCCGTTCTTTGTCTCGAACCAGCATTTCAAACCAAGCCATCAGATGATGCCCAAAAGTCACTGGCTGGGCTACCTGTAAATGCGTAAAACCCGGCATAATAGTTTCAGCTTCTCGTTCTGCCACATCCAGCAAGGCTGTTTGCAAACGACTAATTAAACCGGTGATGTTATCAATTTCACTGCGCAAATAAAGACGTATATCGGTGGCTACCTGATCATTGCGAGATCGCCCGGTATGTAATTTTTTTCCTGCGGTGCCAATCAGATCAGTTAATCTGGCTTCGATGTTCATATGAACATCTTCCTGTTTAATTGACCATGCAAATGTACCGTTACTTATTTCCTGACTTATTGTTTCTAAACCTTTGGAAATGTCGTCATGCTCTTGACTTGTTAAAACACCAATCTTAAGTAACATCGATGCATGGGCCTTTGATCCCTGAATATCCTGCTGAGCCATACGCTGATCAAAATCGACTGAAGCAGTAAATATCTCTACAAAAGCATCGGTAGCCTGGCTGAAACGGGCACTGGAAAGTTTATCTTGATTAACCTGAGTCATGTTGGGAAAGTAAACAAAAAAACGAAGTATGAGGAACAAACATGAAATAACTTTAACAACTGGCTTATCTTTTTATCCGTCTTCTGCGTTGTAAAAATAGTTAAATAGCTGGCTATACGCCTATTTCTACGCCTTGAATACGAATAAAAAGACTGCACCAGTTGTTAAACTTATTCCGTGCTCGTTCCTAAGCAAAAAAGCCCTGTAGCCAAAACAACTACAGGGCTTTTTTTGAGTTAAGAAAAAATCAGATTATTTCATCATTGATTTTTTAAACAATCTATCTAGCTTGCTATTGGTTTCTTCAGCAAACCCAGCCGCACGCTCTGCAGCGGCTTCTGCAGCCGAAGCTCTGGCTGCAGCTTCACGAGCTGCATTTTGTGCACTTGCAACTGCGGTTGAAGTTTTATCAAGATCTGATCTCAAACCATCGATCTGTGATTGCAAGCCATCAATATCGGAGGTACTGGCACAACCTACGGCCAGACCTGCAGTTAAAACGATCGCAGAAATCTTAATTGCTTTATACATGTTTTTTCCTTCTTTAATTTATTAAAAACAAAACCTAACGCTCTGAAAACCAGCTCTAATTTTGCACTTTTTTTATGCCCTTTTCCAGTATTATTTTACTTTTACCATCGTCCCTTTGTTTATCCATTTTGACAATCTTTGAATCTGATGATTCGTCAAAGCTATACAACCATGCGTCCAATTCATTGATTCATGAACCTTCTTGTTACCCCTTCCGATTCCATGAATCCCGATACGCCCACCAAGAGGGGTATTTTGCGGCGGCAGCTTATTTTGCAAATGCGCGTTTTTTATCGAAGAAAACGTTGTTCTGCTAATTAGCCCGTCCGCCAATGCCTTTTTTGCATTTTCCATGGTCGGATAATTAAATCCGTAGAATAAATGATATGGACTCTTTCTGTTTACCCAACCAATTTTATAAGTTCCCAAAGGAGTAACATCATCACCCCGGTGTTCCTTGAATCCTGCTCCATTTCGACCTATTGAAATATTGTCAAAAATTTCTATGGTTTTTTTGCCTCGTTTAACTTCCAGGCTCATTGCTTGCGTATCCACCAGTAACCAAACGCCTTCACTAGCAGATACAATTTGGCAAAAAAATAAGTTTCCAAGTAATAATACTAAAGTGCGCATCGTAATATTTTCATCTTAAATCAACATTAATCATACTTTTTGATATAGTGACATCATCTTGAATAATTCACTAGGCAGGGCTAGCAATAATGAAAATTAAAACAGTACCCACCCAACCCTTTGATGACCAAAAACCAGGAACATCAGGACTGAGAAAAAAAGTCAAAGTTTTTCAGCAACCCAATTATCTGGAAAACTTTGTTCAATCCATTTTCGATTCCTTACCCGATACTCAAGGCGCCTGCCTCGTTCTAGGAGGCGATGGCCGGTATTTTAACCGAGAAGCCATTCAGATCATTATTAAAATAGCTGCTGCCAACGGATTTAGTCATCTAATTATAGGTCAAGGCGGTTTACTTTCCACCCCTGCCGCTTCACATTTGATCCGAAAAAACCAAGCTTCAGGTGGTTTGGTTCTTTCCGCCAGCCATAATCCAGGCGGCCCTGATGAAGATTTCGGAATTAAATACAATGTCAGCAATGGCGGCCCTGCCCCGGAAAAATATACCGATGAATTTTATCGTCAAAGCAAGATAATTTCAGAATACAAGATTGCGGAAATTGAAGATATCGATTTGGATAGCACTGGCGAACAGCAAATCGAAACTTTCAAAGTCACTATTGTTGATCCGGTCGATGATTATGCCGATCTAATGAATCAGATCTTTGATTTCCCCTTAATCAAAAAAACCATCGAATCCGGGGATATCACTTTATGTTTTGATGCCATGCATGCTATTACCGGCCCATATGCAAAACGAATTATTGAAAAAATGCTAGGCGCCAAAACTGGATCCGTAATCAATGCGACACCTCTGCCCGACTTTGGCGGCGGCCACCCTGACCCCAACCTGGCCCATGCCAAACAATTAGCAGATCTCATGTTTAGCTCTGATGCGCCCACTTTTGGCGCTGCTTCAGATGGCGATGGTGATCGAAATATGATTCTGGGAAACAATATTTTTGTTACCCCCAGTGATAGTTTGGCAATCATGGCTGCCAACGCTCAACTTATTCCGGGATATAACCGTGGAATAGCTGGGGTTGCCCGCTCTATGCCAACCAGCCAGGCTGTAGACCGTGTGGCTGAAGCACTTGACATCGCCTGTTATGAAACCCCCACTGGCTGGAAATATTTTGGAAACCTTCTGGACGCGGGAAAAATTACGTTGTGCGGGGAAGAAAGTTTTGGTACTGGATCTAATCATGTTCGCGAAAAAGACGGCTTATGGGCGGTGTTGTTCTGGCTGAATTTATTAGCTAAAACTGGTCAATCAGTCAGCGATATTGTTCATCAACACTGGCAAAAATTCGGCCGTGATATCTACAGCCGACATGATTATGAAGCGGTTGATTTGACGCTCGCAAATGGTATTTTTGACTATTTACGCGAACAACTTCCCAGTCTGCCGGGAAAAAACTTCGGAAAATTTACTGTAAAATTTGCCGATGAATTCAGCTATCAGGACCCTGTTGACGGAAGCATTAGTAAAAACCAGGGAATACGCATTGGTTTTGAAGATGGCTCGCGCATGGTTTTCAGGCTATCTGGAACCGGAACGGTAGGCGCTACCTTACGAATCTATCTGGAAAAATTTGAATCCGATCCCGCGCTTCAAGATCAGGATGCACAAATCGCTTTGGCAGATTTGATTGATCTGGCTGAACAGCTTTGTGAAATAAAAAAACGCACCGGCCGAGATACGCCTACAGTTATCACTTAAATTAAAAGCAGGATAAGGACACCACAATAAGGTTATGAGGTTGATTAACAAGGCAAGCGGGATTGGGTGCAATTTAGATTTTCGGAGTGCATAGTGGCGCTACGTAAAGGAAAAATTGAAAAAAAGAGTCAATTTCCCAGTTGCCGCACCCGAGTCATCCATATTCCGACAGCCCTTAGAGTGAATCAATACCCTTATTCGCTAAACTATCTGCCAAATCATTACCTTCATGGCCGGAGTGACCTTTTACCCATTGCCATTGAACATCATGTTGCCCAATGGCAGCATCCAGTCTGCGCCAGAGATCTTCATTTTTAACCGGTTTTTTATTCGCGGTCTTCCAGCCTCTGGCCTTCCAGTTATTCATCCATTCCGTGATTCCTTTCAAAACATAGGTTGAATCAGTACTTAATTCAACCTGACAGGGCCTGGATAAACTTTCCAACGCCATAATGGCCGCCATAAGTTCCATTCGATTATTGGTTGTTTCAAACTCACCACCAAACATCTCTTTGGTTTTATCCTTGTATCGTAAAACAGCACCCCATCCGCCTGGGCCTGGATTTCCACGACAAGCGCCATCGGTATAGATAATTACAGGTCTTGTCATATTTTGCTGCGATTTGATGGTTCCAAAACACCCACAGATACCAACCTGAATTTTCGAGTTCTGACTGGCTCCAATGGAATTAAATTATAACGCCTTTTGACCGCCTTAACTGCGTAAGCGGCAGCAAACAAGGCGTTTTTTTTCCTCAAACTTTCTATAAGGTGCGGTTCTGGTTTATTAATATCGAAATTAAAGCCCACGACAGTTTCTATCTCAAAATTAAGTAATTTCAACCAATCAATAATTTTCGCCCGGCGAATAAAAACCCCAAGCCATGGATCATGCTTTTCTCTATTTTTTAAATATTGCCAATAAGTAAAGACTCGCCAGGGGTTAAAACTAATCATAATCAGTTTTCCTTCCGGTTTTAATACTCGCTCAACCTCTCGCAATACATGATGCTGATCGCGCTCAAACTCTAAAATATGTGGCAAAATCACCATATCAATCGATTCAGTTTTAATCGGCATCAAATTCGCTGTTGATTGAATCTTGGCGCTCTGCTCACAACCTCTGGCCTTGTTATCAGCAATAACAAATCTTGTATAGAAGGAGCAGTCAATAAAATCTTGCTCCCAGCCAAGCGCACCAATTTGCAAGATTGCCTGTTTGCAACTGACCGTAATATTACGGCGCAGATAATCAGTTTCTTGCTGCCTAAGCACAAGCCCTTTTGGCGTTTGGAACCATTCAAACAAAAATTTTCTCTTCATTTGCCAACCAGTTCCTATCAATATTCGTATTCCTAACCAAAACCATCTATAATTCCACCTTAATTAAGCTTCAATTAACATTTCAGGATGATCCATAAAATTGCCTTCAAAGCTGTATTAATAATCTTTTTATTGCTTACTGCTGGATGTGCAAAACATGCTCCCAGCATCCAAAGACTTCCTCCCAAAACCCCGGTTGTTAAAGCAAAACCAATTGAATTGGTCATTATCAACCGGAAAGCTGAATCCATTCAACCTGTTTTTTCAACACCTGAGGAAAAACCATCCCAACCTAAGACAATTTGGGACCGAATGATTTCCCTTTATAAAATTTCGGATATAAACAATAAAAGGATAAATCGTGAATATCAGTGGTACCTGAAACACCCCGAATATCTTGAACGAATTCAAAAACGCGCAGAACCCTACCTTTATAATATTCTCGAAAAAATTGAAGCAAAAGGCCTCCCTGGAGAACTTGCCTTACTTCCGGCCATTGAAAGTGCTTTTCGACCACACGCATATTCCCGAAAAAAAGCGGCTGGATTATGGCAATTTATTCCTTCAACTGGTCGTCATTTTGGATTAAAACAAAACTGGTGGTACGACGGCCGCCGTGATGTTTTTGCCTCGACAGAAGCAGCTACTCAATATTTAAAACAACTATCAAACAGTTTTAAAGGTGACTGGTTATTAGCATTAGCTTCTTATAATGCCGGCAAAGGCCGGGTCAATCGAGCTATCCGGAAAAACAAAAGAAAAAATAGGCCAACTGATTACTGGTCTTTGCGCTTACCCAAAGAGACCATGAATTATGTGCCAAGATTACTGGCTATTGCCAAAATTTTTGCTGATGCAAAAGCTTTAAATATAAGCTTGCACAATATTCCTAACCAGCCCGCATTTGTGAGTGTTGACGTTGGCTCACAACTGTCTCTAGCCAAAGCAGCCAAACTGGCTGATATGTCTTTAGATGAGTTTTTTAAATATAACCCGGGTTTCAATCGCTGGCATACCGCCCCAAATGGGCCTCATAGACTATTAATCCCGGTTAATAAGGCTGAAAAGTTTAAACAAAAACTGGCTAAACTCCCCAAAAATCAACGAATTCAATGGCAACGCCACAAAATAAGATCAGGTGAAAATTTAAGCCTGATTGCTAAAAAATACCGCACTTCCGTTAAATCCATCCGTGAAGTCAATCGTATGGCCAGCAATACTATTCATGCAGGCCGTTTTTTGCTTATCCCCACCACCTCAAATAAGTATTTAAAAAAACCATTGCGGCGACCTAAAAAAACAAGAATCGCGAAAAAACGTCGTCTTTATATCGTTAAAAAGGGTGATACTTTCTGGGACATTTCACGTAAATTTGCCATTAGCAGTAAAAAATTGGCGCTATGGAACAAACTCAGCCTGAAAAGCGTTCTGCAACCCGGTCAGAAATTAATTATTAAAAATATTTAATAGCTGTTTTGTCGAAGATCTTTTGACATCCTTTTTCAAAAAAGAAAAAGCTTAAATATTTGTAACAATAACGTTTTTTTGACACTTTATATTTTCTTCAAAAAAAAGTGTAAAAATTCTTGACACCAAAAAAAATACTGCTAAACTATTAACCATCGTTAGGGATTGATGATAGTTTTTTTCATATTATTCCATAGCCGGTATCACCTAGTGAAACCGGCTTTTTTTTATGCTTTTTTATTTTGTAAAAAGCTAGAATTCCCCCTCTCTCTGTATGTATAAGTTTTATACAGGCCGCAAGACGGGTTTAACCCTTAGTAAGCAGGGATATGCAATTTACTCAGCAGACGAGGCCACTACTTGATTCCTGCCATTGGTTTTAGCTTGATAAAGTGATTGGTCTGCTCTTTCAATTACTGCATCGACAGTGTCACCGCGTTTGAAACTGGCAACACCAGCAGATAATGTCACCTTGCCAATTGATTCTCCATCCCCTTTGCGTTTAAGACGATTTTTCTCCAGTGTCTGCCTGATATTCTCAATCACCTTAACTGAATCTTTTAAATCCGTATTTGGCATAATGACGGCCATTTCCTCGCCCCCCGTATCGAGCAGCAAAATGGTTATCAGAAATTTTTTGCTTCATAATTCCCGCTGTATAACGCAGAACCTTATCACCAGTTAAATGCCCAAAGGTATCATTAATTTTCTTAAAATGATCAAGATCCAAAATAGCCAAACAGAAATCTCCCTGTTCCGACGACGACTTTTCAAGCAACTCAGCCAGAATATCGTCGAATGCGCGCCTATTTAATAATCCAGTCAATGCATCAGTTACTGCCACTTCACGAACCAGAGTTAACTCCTTACGCATTTGATCCATTTCTTCATTGGCTTCATCCAGTTTTGATTTGAGAACTTGACTGGTTTCTGCCAATAATTTGGTTTCTGCCAACACCTGACTCAAAACCGATTTTATGTCATCATTACTGTTCGCACTTTCTAGTTCATTGGCTGAATGATTAAAACTGGCTTCTGCCTTAGATACTTTATCGCTGGCCAATCCCACTGATTGAGTAGTATCATTCAGAATTTTTTGCAGTTCCCTGTTGATTTTTTCAAACGATTCAATTGATGCATTACAAACATGTTTTTTATAAAGTTCAACACTTTGTTCCGTGGTTAACTGCTGATTTAAACTCAACAATTCATCCAGATCTTTTTTTAATTGGACGTTATTGCCAGACACATATTCATACCAGATTGCGTAATTTATAGGGTCCGCGGAAATGTTATTTTTCATCATCAAAGGCAAGGTTTGACGAAGATATTGTGCATTTTGCTCGGGACTCGCATCATAAGAAGGCAAAAAAGATGTGAAACCGGTCATTAATTTTTTCCTCTGGTTGTGATCAAATTCAAACATTAAGAATAGTTCATAACCCTTATATTTCAATTTTTTACTTCGGCCTTAACAAAATGGAACTATTTAAAAAACAACAAAACTGGCTATTACCGACTCTATCTGGATTTTTAATTGGAACCAGTTACATACCTTTTCCACCCTGGGCGTCATTATTTTGTTTTGTGCCATTATGGATTTTCTGGTCTCAACAGCAATCCTATAAACACATTTTTCTCAGTGGCTGGCTGACTTCATTCCTGTTCACCATCATTGGTTTTAACTGGGTTACTTATTTACTGCATGAATTTGCCCATCTGCCCTGGCCAGTTGCTTTTATTGGCATGATTTTGTTTGCGGCTATCGCCCATCTTTTTGTACCCATTGCAGGATGCCTATGGTTTTTTATTCACAAAAGACTTGAAGCTACAGAGCAACTATCTTTTGCCTTGATGGCACTGGTCACAATTTTATGTGAATTTTATTCATTGACCTTATTTGATTGGAATTTTGGCTATTCCTGGTTCGCAGTTGATTTACCTGTTTATCATTTGGCTGAAATCATTGGTTTCAGTGGCTTAAGCGCACTGACCTTATTGGCCAATTTACCTTTGTATTTTGCTTGGAAAAATCGTGATAGACTGAAAGGCAAGATATATGCCTCGGCAGTCATTCTGGTTTTTGTTGTACTCAATCTTACTGGAAATAGCTTGAAAAACAGTCTTCCTTCGAGTGATTCTTTTGTCAACGTCCTTTTGGTCCAAGCCAGCATTGCTAATGAAGAAAAAATGGCCGCTGAATTAGGCCAGGGTTATCGTGATGAAATTTTTAAACGTTACTTAAATCTCACCAATCAGGGAATTAAAAATCATCACGATAAAAAAATTGATTTTGCAGTCTGGCCGGAAACAGCCTTTCCCTTTTTATTAGGACAGGATTTTCAGTTTTCAGCTCCTGCCATAACGCTTTCAAATTTTCTAAAACAACATCAACTTGCGCTGATTACTGGCGCGTACAGTATTGATCGCGCTTCGCGGTTAATCACCAATTCTCTGTTCGTATTGGATGAAAATGGTAAATTAAAATCACCCCATTACAGCAAATCAAAATTACTCGCTTTTGGTGAATATATTCCTGGAGAACTGCTATTTCCACAAATCAGGGATTGGCTGCCTGCAACTGGACAATTTGCTCGTGGCCCTGGACCAACGATGCTGTTAAATCTGAATGAGTTTAAAATTGGCCCTCAAATCTGCTATGAGAGTTTGTTTCCGGACTTTTCCAAATCATTAGCCGACCTGGGTTCACAATTTACCGTCAATGTCACCAATGACTCCTGGTATGGAAAGTGGCAAGAACCTTATCAACATATGTATATGACTTTGGCAAGAGCAGTCGAATTTCGCCGCCCCTTAATCAGAGCAACAAATACCGGAATTTCGACCGTAGTACTGGCATCAGGAGAAATAATGGAACGCTCTCCTTTATATAAAGAGTGGAGTGGTTTGTATCAAATACCGTTTTTAAAAAACCCGCCTAAAACTTTTTATCAACAGTGGTTTTGGTTAGTGCCATTTTTTCTCTGGCTCAGTTTCACCGGATTATTGGCTATGGGAGTTATTAAATCCCACATGAGAGCAATAATTCTTAAACGGGGGCAATAAAATTGTACTATATTCAAAGAAAAACCAGTTATCAAAGCAATACCAGAAACAGTGAATTACAAACAAGACCTGGCCACAAGCAATCACATTCTAATACAGTCGCCTGAAGCATTTGGCATGTCCATAGAAATTGCCGGAATTGGCGCCCGCTCACATGCCTTCATTATTGACTGGCATTTCCGTCTACTGCTGGCTATTTCCTGGATATTGGGTTGTGGTATTGCATTATTTTCATTCCAAGGCATGCGTTATGCCTTTGATCAGGCATCTACGGGGATGCTTTATCTATGGCTGGCACCTGCAGGAATTATCTATTTTTTTTATCATCCCTTACTTGAAATCATCATGTCTGGGCGAACACCAGGCAAGCGAATGGCGGGAGTAAAAATTGTTACCATCAACGGCCTGACCCCGGACGTCAGCTCTCTATTGATTCGTAATGTTTTTCGTCTGCTTGATAGCCTGCCTGCATTTTATATCGTTGGTCTTGCAGCTGTTGCTTTAACACGCCAGCAAGTCAGAATCGGTGATATGGCGGCAGGGTTGATGTTAGTCTACAGCCAGGAGATTGACCAAAAACAATTGCAACAAGCCAGTCAGCTGGCCCTTAAATCAAATCTTGATCCAGCAGACCAGTCTTTGTTGTTGGGTTTACTGAATAGATGGCCGCAAATGCAAACTGAAGATCAGATTCGGCTCGGGGAAAAATTCCTACACAAAATTGGTAAAACAGTTTCCAGCCAAAATCAAGAAATAACTAAACAGAGCAAACAACTATGGGAACAGCTCGAAAAACTTGCCAAAACAGGTGAATTATGAAAAAAGATCATGCCAAAAAAGCATTATCAAACTGGCTCAGTTCTCGTGTAAAAAACTGGCAACATCTTGAAAAAAACCTATCAACAAGGCCTTCTGATTGCAACGATGCACTGGAAACCGCAAGAGAAATTTTAGCTGGATTCCGTTCAGTTCAATCAGATCTTTCGCTAGCGCATCGAAATATGCCCGGCCATCCTCTAACCCGCTACCTTGAAAGCCTTTTTATAAAATGTCATGAAGCCATTTATCAGCCACCCAGACACTATCTATCGCAAATTAAGGATCTCTATAATATTGAAATTCCTCGGTTAATGCGGCAAATGTTGAAACCCATCCTCGCCACTCTGGTTATATTTACACTTTCAATCCTGGCTGGATGGTTTTTGATTTCTTTCTTCCCGAATCTTGTCACTTTGTTTGCTTCGCCGGAAATGATTAACCATGTCCAAAGTGGTAAATTATGGACCGATGACTTGCTTAATATTATGCCTTCTTCTGTCGTTTCCTTGGGCATTATCACCAACAACATAACCGTTAGTCTGTTTGCATTTGCCCTTGGCGCTCTGTACGGCCTGGGCACGCTATACATCATTGCGATGAATGGGCTTATGCTAGGAGGCGTGTTTGCTTTTACCGCCCAATATAATCTGGATGACAGATTATTCAAGTTTATTATCGGCCATGGCGTAGTCGAACTGAGTGTCATCATCATTGCAGGAGCAATGGGCTTGCGATTAGGTGAAG
Source organism: Methylomonas sp. (assembly GCA_026989395.1). Lineage (GTDB taxonomy): Bacteria > Pseudomonadota > Gammaproteobacteria > Methylococcales > Methylomonadaceae > JALSJK01. The sequence continues at coordinate 6,767 of JALSJK010000003.1, read as the reverse complement.
CGTTGATTCGACCAGGAAACAACAACAGACTCCAAGCCTTCCAGCAAATTACTCTTAATGCAGGAAAAGTCATGCTGGCGGCAGTTCCCTTTCTGATTTTGGCTGGGTTAATAGAAGGTTTTATCTCGCCAAATAACCAATTTAGTCTGATGACGCGTATACTAGTAGGCATTATCAGTGGACTATTCCTCTGGTATACTCTACTTTTTGGTCTGCCATTAAAAAATAAACCTACATTACAAGGTATATAGTCTATAAACCAAAACTTAGTAAATTAATATTTTAATACATATTAAAATATTAATAATACAACCTTAGCTTCCATGAATCAGTAATATGAAATTATTAACTAAAATTGATGCTTTCAAACAAGAAATCATAGTTGTGCTAATAATTAAACTCATATTAATCGTTAGCCTCAAGTACGCATTCTTTAATAATCCAGTCAGCAAAAATCTGACCAATGAAGATATTGACCGTGTTTTTCTAGGAACAACTCAACCCAAGGAGCCATTATCATGATTTCTGAAGAAGTCGTTGATCTATCACGTTTGCAGTTTGCAATTACCGCCTTATACCATTTTCTGTTTGTACCATTAACGCTAGGTTTATCCTTTATCCTGGCGATTATGGAATCCTCATACGTGATGACTGGCAAACAAATCTACAAAGACATGACTCGCTTTTGGGGAAAGTTATTTGGGATTAACTTTGCATTAGGTGTAACTACTGGCTTAACACTGGAATTCCAATTTGGCACCAACTGGGCCTATTACTCCCATTATGTTGGCGATATTTTCGGGGTTCCCCTCGCCATTGAAGGTCTGGTCGCCTTCTTTCTGGAATCGACTTTGATCGGCCTATTCTTTTTTGGCTGGGATCGATTAACCCGAGTACAACACTTAGTGTGTACCTGGTTATTAGCGTTGGCCAGCAATTTGTCCGCGTTAATGATTCTGATTGCTAATGGCTGGATGCAAAACCCAATTGGCGCAGAATTTAACTACGAAACCATGCGCATGGAAGTTTCCAGTTTTGCAGAAGTTATTTTCAACCCCGTTGCCCAGGTGAAATTTGTTCATACCGTTGCTGCCGGATATTGTACAGGCGCCATGTTTGTGCTTGGCATCAGCGCCTATTATTTATTGAACAGACGTGACCAGGCGTTTGCCATTCGTTCTTTTGCCATTGCTGCCGCCTTTGGCTTTGCGGGAGTGATGTCAGTTATTGTTTTAGGTGATGAAAGTGGATATACCGCTGGCGAAGTGCAAAAAGTAAAATTGGCTGCAATTGAGGCAGAATGGGAAACGGTTGAACCACCCGCCGCCTTTACTATTTTCGGATTGCCTGATCAGGAAAAAATGGTTACCGAGCATGCCATCAAGGTTCCCTGGCTGCTAGGATTAATAGGCACTCGTTCTATCGAACACCCTATTGTTGGAATCAAGGATATCCTGGAAGCAAATGAACAAAGAATTCGTGATGGCATGGTTGCTTATGGCCTACTACAAAAATTAAAATCCGGACAGCAAGACGATAAGACAAAAGCCCAATTTGAACATTATAAAAAAGACCTTGGCTACGGTTTACTATTAAAAAAATATACTGACAATGTTGTAGATGCAACAGAAGAGCAGATCCATCTCGCTAAAAAAAGCACTGTTCCCAAAGTGGCGCCATTATTCTGGGCATTTAGAATTATGGTTGCGTCAGGATTTGCCATGCTTCTGATTTTTGGAATTGCTTTTTATGCCAGCTCAACCCAAAAAGTCATGCAATATCGATGGCTGTTATGGGCAGCTCTTTACGCAATCCCTTTACCCTGGATTGCCTGTGAAATGGGATGGATAGTGGCTGAGTATGGCCGCCAACCGTGGTCTATTGCTGAAATTCTTCCTACCCATTTAAGCGTTTCCACACGAACATCTGGCGACCTTTATTTAAGTTTGGCTGGCTTTATCGGCTTTTATACCTTGCTGTTTATCGTAGAAATGTTTTTGATGTTCAAATATGCCCGTCTGGGGCCAAGTGCATTGCATACTGGCCGTTATTATTTTGAAAAAATTGGAGGTTCAGCATGACTTTGGACTATGAAACTTTAAAAGTTATCTGGTGGCTGTTTATTGGAATCTTGTTCATTGGCTTCGCCATAATGGACGGCTTCGATTTAGGGATCGGTACTTTGTTACCTTTCATCGGCAAGACTGATGAGGAACGCCGAGTACTGCTGAATGTCGTTGGTCCCACCTGGGAAGGCAACCAGGTCTGGTTCGTAACTGCTGGCGGCGCTTTATTCGCGGCTTGGCCACAAGTATACGCTACCGCTTTTTCAGGGTTTTATTTCGCCTTGTTATTGATCTTGTTTGCCCTGTTTTTCAGACCCGTAGGTTTTGATTATCGCAGCAAATTACCGGATCCACGATGGCGAAATGCCTGGGATTGGGGATTGTTCATTGGCGGTATGGTTCCTGCCTTGGTCTTTGGCATTGCTTTTGGTAATTTATTACAAGGTGTACCGTTCCATTTTGATACTGATTTACGCTCCTATTACACCGGAAGCTTCTGGGGCTTATTAAACCCATTCGGAATTTTAGCCGGCCTCGTCAGTTTATCCATGTTAATTATGCAAGGCGGTATTTACTTACAACTTAAAACTGAGGGCGTTATTGCCGAACGCTGCAAAAAAGCCATATTTTGGTCAGGTCTGATTTTTCTGGTTCTGTTTCTATTGGCTGGGCTCTGGGTTGCTTACGGGGTTGACGGATATCGCATTGTGTCAATGGGAAAACTTGACGCTGCACCAAATCCTTTAGGGAAAATAGTTCAAACCGAAACTGGCGCATGGATGGATAATTACAACTATTTTGGCTGGTTATTTATGGTACCCATAATGGCAATTGTCATGACACTGTTCACTATTCTATTGTCGCGCTTAGACAAACCTGGTCTTGGTTTTATTACCAGCAGTTTGACAGTCACCGGGGTTATTTTGACTGCCGGACTTTCAATGTATCCGTTTATATTACCCTCCAGCAGCGCACCAAACAGCAGCCTGACTATTTGGGACTCGAGCTCCAGTTACATGACCTTAAAAGCTCTGTTCTGGTCAACAGTTGTCTTTTTGCCTATTGTCATCATGTATACCAGCTGGGTTTACCGGGTACTGCGCGGCAAGGTCACGGTAAAGAAAATCCGTGAAAACACTCATACCGCCTACTGACAAGGAGATTAACCATGTGGTACTTTACCTGGATTTTAGGAGTCTTACTCGCCTCTTCTTTTGGAATTATTAATGTTTTATGGCTTGAAGCTCAAGAAGCCATGGATCAGGAATCCATTATCCTCGATCCATTAACCCGATTACCAACCCGGGTCAGATTTCTGGAAAAACTTGAAAGCCATATTGACGAATACAAAGCCAGTCAGATTCCCTTTTCGGTGATGTTTATCAGTATGGATGCATTTCGATCACTTTCGCAACAAGAGGATAATGAGTTTGTAAATAATATGGTTATGGCTATCGCCGAAGTCATCAAGCAAAACATTCGATTACCACACGATTTCATCGCTCGATATGATGCAGCAACTTTTACTGTCATATTACCAGGCGCGACAGCAAGCATTGCTAAAACTATTGCAGAACGAATTTGTAAAAATGCAGTAGAGCAAACGAATGTTCCAACCAGTGACTCAATTATCAGTATTGGTGTTGCTGAATACCCTACGCTAATAGCCGAGAATATTGATGACTCAATTCAGGAACAAGTCACAACCTTGCTTAAAGAAACTGACAAAGCCTGTAAGGACGCCCAAAAACAGGGAAAAAACAGTTTTTGTTGTGCAAATGACGAAGTGGTTAGTTAAATGATTGTATTGCCATTGCTCTTTGGCCTGTTTTTTATGCTGGCTTCCTACATCCTGATAAGTCTGGCTGGAACGGCCTTACTGAGTTATTGCTTTAATAATGTAGTGGAAACGGTCTATCTGTTTTTTTCGATCCCGGCTAGACTTCGAAAACAATTCCAGAATTATTGGAAAAAAAGAGCGCGTTTAAAAAAAGCATATTACAAAAAAACCAAATTGATCTGGGGAAAAACCATTTCCAGGCAACAAGCTCTTCATAACCGAAATACAAAAAACCAGATTCAATTTTTGGCAAAATCGACTAAAAAGCAGCTTCATTTATATCGAAAAAATCTTTCGCCTGAAGAACGTAGAGAAATTCAGCAATCAATCAAGCAATGCGTTGCTCAACTTGATATGAATGGACTACTCAAAATCAATTTTAGCTTGCTTGACTTCTCTCAACATCCTGAACTTCTCCTTGCCGACTCCAAAAACTGATGATGAGTTCAATCATGCCAAACTCGAAAATAGCTTCATTTTTCATGAATCTGTTCAATTCGGCAAAATCCGAGAACCTGCGCTGGCAACAAGAAAACCAACAGGAAATATACGCTCTAAAAAGCCACAAAGAGAGGGCAAAACAAAGTTTGCAAGTAGAACTAGAAAAACAAAAAGCCGAGTTTTCTTTCCAGCTTGCAAAAATAAAACAACAACATGAAGCAAGCCTGACAATGTTTAAAGCCGAATGTGAACAGCAAATCCGGGACTACAAACAATATCTGGACTCTATCGATCAACTAAAAACCCTGATTCAGAAAAGTTATTCCCACCTCCCAGATGCTGTTTCGCTAACCATACACCACCATGCCAAACAAATATTGAAACAAATGTGGCAGTGTCAGGACATTGAAAAAAAGCTACAACATGAAACCCGTTTAATCGAATTGATGACGACTGTGCATCAAGACACTCTTGAGTCAGCAGACCAAAGTCATTCTGGAACACAACTGCCGAAACGTACGCTCGAACTTATCAAATTACCGCAAAGTAAAGACGATTAAGGCCAGGAGGCTTCCGAATCAAGGAATTCTACTGCGACAATTTGAAATTACCTCGCCACAAACCCTTTAACCCGACATTCATCTAGACCAAGTAAGACTTAAACCTTCTTAAAAAATCACTTTTCCTCAACTTGCATTACCGACTGTTTCAAATACTCTTGGTTTTCCTTCTGAAAACTGAGACAGTAATACCCTGGCACGAAAAATATCAACTATCCTTAATAATCTAGGTGCCAATTTTATAAAAAAACTGTCAATGAAATTTTTAAAATACTGTTTTTCACTCATTGCTGTTTGTACAATTTTGTTAAGTTGTTCCAATACAACTAGTCAACAGCAACAAATATTATCCACTCAACCAGAAACCTTATCGCCCAACAAAAACTGGTGGTACGCCCGCTTTGTCATTAACTGGCCTGAGAACGAATCACCTCATTGGTATATTGACGTACTTCTCGCTGACAAAGTGATTAGGCCGGTTCTTTTACAAAACCGGGAACAAATTAAACTATGGCGATTTCATCGTCGAGCAGGAAGAAAATGGGGACACATTTTTAGCTTTATTTTTTATGCCAATCCTAAAGTTGCGATGAAGGTTTACAGCGAAATTGGTCAAAATCCATTGTTATTTAACTTACTTGATAATGGCGTTGTAGAAAGATACACAACTGAAGACTTGACAGTTTTAAAACGACCCAATATCGAAGACACCAGTGACGAGCACTGGAATGAAATTATTCAAAAATCCTGGCCTTACTACATTATGGGCGTTAGTGAAATGTGGCTGGATATGATTAATTTATTAGTGACCTTCAATCAGGAAAAACAAGAACCGGTGCTGGAGCACTATTTACATATCCAAGAAGCCATCACCGAAAGACGGTTAATGAATTATTAAAATACTCAATGCAGTATTGATTTCTGACACTAAATTTTTGCTGGCATCACTACGGAATGAGCATGAAATAACTTGGACAACTGACTTGTCTTTTTATCCGTCTTCTGCGTTGTAAAAATAGTTACATATACTTCGCCAGTTGTCCAACTTATTCCGTGCTCGCTCCTAATCAATTTCGTGGATGAGAAAAACATTTCTTTTCCACACCTGCCATTACCCCACAAATAAACTTTTTCCAGAAGAACTCAGTTTCAGGTCTCAATAATGGATTAAAAAAAATCTGTTACGATGACACTTTCTTTCGTTTTTATGCAAAATGCATGGAGTTTAAGGTGTCACAACATGAAAACCGTAATATTCAGTTAATCATCAAAATTTTGCTCACCGGGATTTTAATAGCCGCCCTGATTTATTTTTTTCACCCAGCTACTAGCCAATTCAGCATTGTTATCAATGGCGAATCTGTTGCCGATCCATTAGCCCGCCTTGCCGTCATTCCCTCCATCCTGGCAGTGTTATTTTTTACCGGAATTCTCATCATACTTGCCTTTTTAGGCGCTGGAATGATGATGTTTTTCGGAATATTATCTTTTATTTTGTTAAGCATTTTCTTTATAGCCCCCTTTTCCTGGCCGCTACTTTTAATTATTTTTCTTATGATTTTATTGATATCTCCCGGTGATAACAATAACAACTAATTCGCATGTTATTTATTAAACGGTTTTATTACTATTACCTGCTAAAGCGTTATGCTATCAAACATGAATTATGGATGGAAAGTACAGAAGACATACAATTATTACGGGGTCTCGACACGATGGAAAAAACCCGTTTACGCGAATTAAGCAGTTTGTTTATATACTATACTATCCACGATCAAGAATACCCGGCTTTGCCCTCAATAATCTGAAACTTTTCATTCAACAATGCACGCAAAGGAGCATGATGCTCATCGAGGTTGT
>JALSJK010000002.1 GCA_026989395.1 Methylomonas sp. | reverse complement strand
GTATCGTTTTATTTCCGCGTTGCAATACTTTTTGTATGGCCTGGTCTTTAAAAGATTGGCTATATTGTGTTTTCATGATCGGTCACCTTAGGTTAAAAATAGGCGACAACTAGGCTGACACATAGGGCATAGGCCGGGCTGGTTGAAGGTAAACGCTGATATCGCAAATAATTACATTGATTTGATAATCCAGGTGCAATGAACTTATGATAAACTTTTTCAGCTTTTCCGCCATTAAAAAAAACAGTTTTTATCAACGGATGTCTTTCAAAAAAATCAGTAAAATTATTGGTTTCAATGGAACTCATATCAATTTCACTATCCATACTTCCAGGCCTACGGCAGGCTTTCAAAACATCCCATACGGCTACTCGCGCTTGCATCAAAATGATTTTTCTTTGTCGATAAGACAATTCTGGCAATGCAGAAAACAGCTCCCCCATGATTGGCCAAAATGCATTTCTTGGATGACCATAATATTCCTGCTTCAGTAAAGAGGTTTCACTTGGCATGGAACCTAAAATCAAAACTGTTGCATCTGTTCTCGCAATTGGCGAGAAGCTTTCTATAATCGGTGTTGTCATTATGAAATAGAAAATCTTTATGGACTCACCACCTATACTTTGCGCGATCACGGATTCGGGCTAAGTATAACCTATGACAAGATTTCTCAGTATAACTTTGAGATAATGCCAGCCTTTTTATATCAAACCTTCTAAAAATACATGTGGTTTAAAAATCTTGCCCTTTACCGTTTTACTGAACCTTTCACGCTTTCTGCTGCCGAATTGGAAGAAAAACTGCAACCCTTGGTCTTTAAGCCATGCGGCAATCAGGACTTGTTTCGTTTTGGCTGGACGCCGCCTTTGGGCCGTCATTCTCAACAACTCGTTCATTCTGCAAATGGTTTTTTGATGATTTGCGGAAAAAAACAGGAAAAAGTACTCCCTACTCCCGTGATCAATGAACTCCTGGTTGAAAAAGTAGAAGAATTAGAAAACCAGCTAGGAAAAAAACCATCGAAAAAGCAACGTGACGATATTAAGGATGAAATCATTTTTCAACTGCTACCGAAAGCCTTTGCATTTTCCAAAAAAACTTATGCTTACATTGATCCTAAAGGAGGCTGGTTAATTGTCGATGCCGCCTCAGCAAAAAAAGCTGAAGAAATACTGAGTCATCTTCGAAAATGCCTTGGAACATTGCCAGTTATACCCATAATAACCAACGAAAAACCCGGCTCCGTGATGACACAATGGCTGATGAATAATCAAAATCCAAATGATGTTATCATTGAAGATGAGTGTGAATTACGTTCGCCAGATGATGAAGGGGCAATTGTCCGCTGTAAACGACATGATTTGACTCTACCTGAAATTAAAAATCACCTGAACACCGGTAAACAAGTCATTAAACTGTCAATTAGTTGGGCTGATCGCTTAGCCTTCATTATTGATGAAAATATGGCCATTAAACGATTAAAATTTCTAGATCTCATTCAAGAACAGGCCGCGGACATTGAAACAGGCAATGAAGCTGAACAATTTGATGCTGATTTTTCAATTATGTCTCTTGAACTTGCTGGATTCTTACCGCGCCTTTTAGAATGGTTCGGGGGAGAAAACAAAGCTTGATGCCAATTACTCTTAAAAATATGATTTCGACAGCCAATTTTTCAATTCTATCCTATTCCAGAAAACATTACCCCTTACTAAAGCAGAGTGTTATGATTTTGTTGTTATGGGCTGGATTCAGCTCTTCGGCGTTCTGTACGAGTTATCTTTTACCAACTAGTCCTGGCGATAGCTTGATTGGTGATCCAGACAACCCAACTATAGTCACTGCGACTAAAGATGATACATTACTTGATATCGCTTTACGCTATGATGTAGGGCAAAATGAGATTTTATTGGCTAATCCTGATATTGATCGCTGGATGCCTGGCGAAGGAACTGAAGTCATCATTCCCAATAGTTATCTGCTCCCCGATGCTCCACGGGAAGGACTGGTATTAAATTTACCTGAATTTCGTCTTTACTATTATCCAAACGACAAAGAACAACCAACAAACTCGGTTTTGACCCACCCAATCAGTATCGGCCGCCAAGACTGGGAAACACCTTTGGGTATTACCAAAATTATCGAAAAAAAAGCAAACCCAACCTGGACCCCACCAGCCTCTATTAAAAAAGAGCATGCAGAAAAAGGGGAAATTTTACCGGATGTCGTTCCGGCGGGGCCTGACAATCCCCTTGGACTTTTCGCTATCCGCTTGGGAATTCCAGGGTATTTAATTCATAGCACTAATAAACCCTACGGCGTAGGCATGCGCGTTAGTCACGGATGTATCCGGATGTATCCAAAAGATATTGAGAAACTATTCCCGGAAATTTCTGTGGGTACACCTGTTCATATCGTCAATCAACCCATTAAAGTAGGATGGCTGAATAACATTCTTTACATCCAGGTTTACCCCCCGCTTGAAGGAGAAAATTCAAGTTATGATGATTATTTGCAAAAGGCATTGGATCTTGTTGAAAAAGCAAATAATGGCCAAATCCCCGTCCTCGAGGGAGAACAACTAACAAAAGCCCTTAAAGAGCGAAATGGCAAACTGGTTGCAATCTTCCAAAGGAAAGTAGAGGAAAAGAATAATTTTTCTGAATTGTTGAAGCCACCACGCTAAAATACAAATTGGAAAAAAATGCTAAGCTTAACTTTTATACCATCGAGGTCATTAAGATGAAATTACTAATAACAAAATATCTCCCTTATTACCTGGTATTATTGGGGCTTTTTTCATCAGTTTCACATTCTGCCGATATAAAAGCGGGAGAAGAGCTGGCAAAAAAATGCACAGCTTGTCATGGAGCCAAAGGCATCAGTAGCAATCCACAATGGCCTATTCTTGCTGGCCAGCAACCTGCTTATTTGGGCGCGCAGCTAAAAGCATTCAAAAAAGGCAGTAGAAAAAATCCTGTCATGGAAAATATGGTCAATAATTTATCCGAGGAAGACTTTAACAATCTTGCTGCCTACTTTGCTAGCCTTAAATCAGGTAGTTCTGGTGGAGATCCAGAATTAGCAAAAACAGGTAAAACTAAATTTTCCATGTGTGCAGGCTGTCATGGCAGCAAAGCGGAAGGTCGGGGAGTTTTCCCCAGACTTGCGGGACAACATCCAGAATACATCGCCAAACAACTGAAAAATTTTAAAAATGGCAGTCGTTCTGGTGGACCTATGTCAGGAATTGCCTCAAGTTTATCCGACGATGATATTGCAGCTATTGCTGCCTATTTGGGTTCAATCAAATAAGTTCTTAGTTAGATTTTTTAATTAGGTGAGTTATGACAGAAATCTATGATAGCAGTGGAAATCGAATTGGTAGCGTTAATAGTGGTGGAGACGGATTCATTCTCGCTTTCATTTGTGTAATTGGTTATCTAATTTATCATTTATTTGCTCGGGCCTGGGAAAAGGTTACGAATTGGCAGACACTCGAGCTACCATATAATTACATAGCTGCTTTTTATAACTATATTGTTGTAATGCCGATTAAAGCAGGTATAGATATAAGTCATTGGTTTGATTTGCAAGAGTTCACCAAATACCCTAATTTAAATACAACTATTACTGTGTTGGGAGTACTCCTATATATAGGAAGCATTATTTTTATAATCCGTAGCATAACGAAGATTTTAGGATATTTTGGACATGAAGCTAAGGTACTTTGGCTAATATTTATTACGCCATCTGTTTTAGGAGGTATTTGGTTTATCTTCCTGGAATTATCCAACTGGCTTTTTGCTACTATGTAAATATTGATTTTGAATCAACTTTATTATGTGTTTTTCATTAAACCTGGTGGTTAACATGCCCCCCAAAAAGCACCATATTTTTCTTAGGTTTGTTACATTTGGAAAACTTGTTCATACTTCAAGATTTAGTGGACTTCGAGTTTTTGCGGACATCTTACCACTATTGATATGCCTGATTGAGTGCATGGAAGTATCACAGCTATGATCCCATAGAATTATCAATGTTTTCTAATTGACTTTCCCCAATTGTATATTATTTGAAAAATCACACTAATTTAATCCTAGGACACAGCACACATCATTAACTGATTGTGTAGGCCCCATACCAAATTCTTCAAAAATTATAAACAATGTCTGTCCAAAAAACTGCCTCTATCAATCGTCAGGTTTCTACCATACTGCTTTTCGCCATAACAATGTTTGTCAGCGCATCATTAATGTTCGCGCTACAACCCATGTTTGGGAAATCGTTATTACCCTTGCTGGGCGGCTCACCATCAGTATGGAATACCTGCATGGTGTTTTATCAAACCATTCTATTTCTGGGTTATTTGTACGCACATTATTTATCAACATCCCAGTCTCAAAACAAGCAAGTATTAATTCACAGCTTTATTATCCTAATCAGCTGTATTGCATTACCTTTGGCATTACCTGAGCACACAGAACCACCCAGCCAAAGTGATCCAACATTCTGGATTTTCTGGACTTTGTTAATAGCCATCGGTTTGCCTTTTTTTGTGGTATCGACCACAGCTCCTTTAATGCAAAAATGGTTTGCTCATGTTGGTCATCATACCAGTCACGACCCTTACTATTTATACGCTGCAAGTAATGCTGGCAGCTTGATAGCTTTACTTAGCTATCCATTTTTAATTGAACCGACAATAGGTTTGACTGAGCAAAAGGCTATCTGGAGCATCGGCTATATCTTTCTCATTGCATTAATTATTGTTTGCGGCGCATTTCTATGGCGTAGCAAGCAAAAACCCATACCACACGAGGAAAATCCTGACATAGGCATTGATGATATTCCATTGCTGACAAAATTGCATTGGCTCGCACTTGCCTTTGTACCATCAAGCTTGCTATTAGGATTAACCAACTTTATCAGCACTGATATTGCTTCAGTACCATTACTGTGGATCATTCCTTTAACATTGTATCTGTTGTCTTTTATTCTGGTTTTTTCTAAATGGGGTAACAAAATTCATGGCAGCATGCTGTTTATACAACCAATTATTCTTCTTCCATTCATCGCATATTCGTTTATTAATCCTGCAGTTTTACCTTACTGGCTTGATTTAACCTTACATTTAACAGCATTTTTTCTGGCAATTATGGTTTGTCACGGAGTTCTGGCAAAACTCAGGCCCCATACCAAGCATCTAACTATTTATTATCTGATTATGTCTTTTGCTGGGATGCTGGGGGGTATGTTTAATACTTTTGTTGCCCCCTTTATCTTTAACGGAGTTTATGAATATCCGATTATGATCGTCGCAGCATTGCTGCTACGGCCGAATTTTATTTTTAATAAAGCTGGAAGTATTAAGTTGTTTGGATTTCAAGCTATTTTCCCGATAGTTTTATTTTTCAGTGGCTTGATAATATATGCTTTAAACAACGATTTAGGCCAATATCTCGACGCTATCGGTGTCGGATTAATTCTTCTTGCAGGTTTAACTTACGCATTTCGTTCCCAGCCAGTTACACTATCTTTACTGACTGGGGTAATTATTATTTTTACTATGGGACTCCATCATCTATTAACTAATACTCTATATCAGAAAAGAACCTTTTTTGGTGTCCATTCCGTTCGAGAAAGCATATTAATCAATGAGCATAACAAACAGGAAAAGTATCATGAATTGTTTCATGGTACAACTAAACATGGAGCACAGCGATTAAGCGCAAAATATTTAACAACTCCTTTGACTTACTATAGTCGGCAGGGTCCAATAGGCCAGCTATTTAAAACTTATGAACCAAAAAATCACGACTGGGTTATCGGGGCTGTTGGCTTGGGGGCTGGTGCTCTAGCCTGTTATTCACAGCCAGATCAACATTGGAGTTTTTTTGAAATCGATCCAACAGTTATAGAAATTGCTAAAAACCCAAGTTATTTTAAATATCTAGAACTATGTGGAAAAAATATTCAAATGGTTATCGGTGATGCCCGTTTGTCACTTCAAAAACAACCGGCAAGCAAATTTGACCTGTTAATTATGGATGCATTCAGTTCAGACTCGGTCCCAACACATTTACTAACCCAAGAAGCAATTAAACTGTACTTTAAAAAGTTAAAACCAAACGGCATTCTGGCTTTTCATATAACAAATAGGCATCTAGCCTTAAAGAAGGTTCTATCAGACCACGCCAAGCACTTAAATTTTTCAGCTTTGTTACAAGAATTTAAGCCAAAAGCCAACATCCCGTTAGTTGTTGCAACTGACTGGATTATTATGGCAAAAAACAAGGAAATACTCGCTCCACTCCAGCAGAGCCGATTAGGGAACTGGGAAAAACTTCCCCTTTATTTTGATATGAAACCCTGGACTGACGACTTTACTAATATTGTCAGTATATGGAAATAAATGATGATTTTACTGCTAGCCGATAATATACAAACTGCAGTTTCGTATTGTGAAAAAGACCATCTAAGCCCTGCTCACGCATCCATGCGAACTGTAATCTTGACCCAGCAAATTATTAAATTCATCTGTATTAATCAGATAAAAATAGCGGGAAATAGACTTTTTCATCCATCAAAAGCTTCTGAATACCATTCATCATCATTCGTGTGATCCCAATCAACATGCTCTACTATCGGTAAATCATCATATATTTCAACTTCTAATTCATCGAAAACTTCACTTTCCATCTCAACCTCCAAATTAATAAATAGCTCAGAGGTAACTTTAGCAGAGTTATATTACAATTCTATTGTACTTAAGTTCAATTTGTGCTTCAGTCCAAAAATTTGATAATTATGCAGGCGGCGGCATCGTGAGGTATTGGCTAAAATCCTTTTCTGGTCAAAAGAAATGTTGGACGAAGCCGCTATCGCGGAGAAAAAGCAGGCTTGGTCGCAGAATAAAGTGTAACCTCATCATTTCCCTTTATTTTCATAACCAGTTAATGTGTCAGTTTCTCAAACAAACCATGAGGTT
>JALSJK010000001.1 GCA_026989395.1 Methylomonas sp. | reverse complement strand
TTTCTCCTGAAACCAGTTCTTTGATAAAGGCTTTGATGGCGGTTGCCGAACACTCCCCTCCCGCTGCTGTTGAAACATGACTGGAAAAGAAGTATTTGAATTCAATAATGCCATTGGGTGTGTGCATATATTTCTGGGTGGTAATCCTGGAAATGGTTGATTCATGCAGTTCCAGTTCTTCGGCAATATCTCTCAGCACCATCGGTTTCATCGCGATGGCGCCATGTTCGAAAAAACCTTCCTGTTTTTCGACAATACTTTTCGCGACCCGCAGTAACGTATCATTGCGACTGTAAAGGCTTTTAATAAACCATTTGGCCTCCTGCAAATGATCTTTCATGCAGGTGTTATCCTTGCTGTTATCGGCTCTTTTTATCATGCCGGAATAAGCCGAATTGATACGCAATTTTGGTGCAATCTCGGGATTCAGGCTGACCTGCCAATGACCATTGACCTTGGCGACAAAAACATCAGGCACGACATAATCTGCCGTTGAGCTTTGGATGCTATTTCCCGGCCTGGGATCCAGCATTCGTATCAAGGCAACAATGTCGCTTAACTGTTGTTCAGTCACCCCCAATTTGCGAATCAATTTGACCTGGTCCTGCCCTGCCAGTAAATCCAGATACCGCGACACCAGTACAATCGCTTCATCTCTGAACGGCGTATCGTCTGGCATTTGCTGCAATTGAATTGTTAAGCAATCAGCAAGATCAACCGCCGCAACGCCAACAGGATCAAAGCGCTGCACTCGATGCAAAACTGCCTGCACTTCATCCAGATACAAATCTTCAAGCTGGTCCTGCAAACCCTGATGGATATTTTCCAGGGTATCGAGCAAATAACCTTCTTCATTGACTGAATCAATAATGGCCATGGCAATGGCATGATCACGTTCTGAAAACTGCATGGTGTCCAGCTGCCAGAACAGATGGTCCAGCAAGGTTTCATCCTTGCTGCGCAATACCTCAAAATCTGGCTGTTCAGCGGATGCCTGGATATTTGAAGTAATTTGGGCGACATCAAAAACATCTTCCCAAGAGCTATCAGTAGGTAACTCATCGGGAATATTATCGGTTGCCATGGTTTCTGAAAGCTCAACAGACTGGCCTTCCTCGGCAGTCGCAGTTTGCTGTTCAGTCTTGTTTTCCAAATTTTGACTGGCTGCTTCGTTTGCAGTATCGTCCTCGGCAACTTCCAGCATCATGTTGGAATCAAGCGCTTGTTGAATTTCTTGTTGTAAATCCAGTGTCGATAATTGCAGCAATTTGATCGCCTGCTGCAATTGCGGCGTCATTGATAACTGCTGGCCAATACGTAGTTGTAAGGATTGTTTCATACTATTAATTATTCAGTGCTTTACGACTAATAGTAGACTATAGGCTAAAATTCTCACCCAAATACACCTTCCTTACTTCATTATTGTTAACAATTTCCCCTGCATCTCCCTCAGCAATTACTTGACCTTCATTTAGAATATAAGCTCGATCACAAATTCCCAAAGTTTCCCGCACATTATGCTCGGTTATCAAAATTCCTATATTTCTATCTCTTAAATGCTCGATTATTTTTTGAATATCAATAACCGAAAGCGGATCAACACCTGCAAAAGGTTCATCAAGTAAAATAAATTGCGGATCTGTAGCCAAGGCGCGAGCAATTTCGACCCGGCGACGCTCACCTCCGGACAACCCCATCGCCACATTATCACGAAGATGACCAACATGAAATTCCTGGAGAAGTTCTTCAATTAATAATTCAATTTGGCCATCCGTTAAATCGGAGCGAAGCTGTAAAACTGCCCGTAAATTATCAGCTACTGTTAATTTTCTAAAGACTGAAGGTTCCTGCGGCAAATAGCCCACTCCCATTTTGGCCCTGACATGCATGGGATAATGGGTAATATCTAAATCATCAAGTAAAACATCTCCTTCATCGGCTTTTATCAACCCCACCATGATATAAAAACTGGTGGTTTTCCCAGCACCATTGGGCCCTAATAGCCCCACAACCTCTCCGGTATCCACATGCAGCGAAACATTATTGACTACTTTCCGACCGTGATAACTTTTAACCAGATTTTTTGCTGCTAATCGTGCCATTACTTTGTATTGGGTTGTTTTTTCTTGGGTTTGAGAATAACCCTGACACGGTTATTGTCAGTATTTCTTTCGCCCGCCTTGACGACTGAATTCCGGGTATCATATTTTATTAAATCACTTTTATAGGTGTTTGCTCCTTGCGTCACCACCGCCTCCTTGATAAGGATAAACAAAGCCTTGTCAGGATAATATTCCAGAGTCAGCGCTTTACCATGTATTTCTTCTTTGCCGCCTTCAGGCTTTTGCTTGAATCGGGCCGGCTTACCCGTCCAAACCAGCTTTACAACATCTCCATCGCGCAAATAAGCAACTAATTTATCCGAGTTGACCCTTAGACTTCCCTGAATGGAAATAACATTACCATAATAGATACTGAGTCCCTTTTTTTCATCATAAACCGCACTATTGGAATCTATCGTTATAGGCTGATCTGAATCATTGACCAGCGCCAAACTGAGGCTTGAGTAGAAACTCGTTAAGCCCAAAAATAAAAACACGATTTTATTCATAGATTCCTCGTACATTAGCTAATAACTTCAAGTGAATGGGGCTACTAAAAGTTGCTTCCATACCTTTTCCTGAGGTTTTATTGGGGGGCATAATCAAATCAGTCCACTCGTCAGTCTCAGCGTAATTTATATCCGGTTTGACTTTTAAATTTGAAGTGATAATTTTAATTTTACTAAAACCTGGAGCTTCTTCTCGATCAATAAATACCTTACCATTGAGAAAAATATCTCTACCGCCGGCCGGAACTGTTCCGGTTTCAGAACGAATGACCCATGCAGGTGCTTCGGGTTTATACATGGTCATGACCAGATTTTCCAGCTCAGCAATATCAGTTGCGCTGTAATGAACAACTTTATCAGCTATAACTCGACTTTTAAGCTTTCCTTCCAGATCCATTTCAATTTTTTCATAACCATTACTAAAGTAATCCGGACTATTGGAAGGGATTTCAGAAGAAACGACTTGCTTGGAGACAGTTAACTGTGCCATCCACCACATAATTAGCGCAAAGACACTAATTAACCCATAAAACTGGTATCTTTCAGCCATTATTTTTATAATCATCGACAATCTTTGTAAATGTCCCTTGTGCCTGCATAATCAGATCACAAACTTCCCGAACTGCACCTTCGCCTCCAGAAAGTGAGGTACACCAGTCTGCAAACTGCTTGACTTCTTTTACTGCATCATTAACAGCTATTGATAATCCAACACGAGTCATCAAGGGCAAATCCAGCAAATCATCCCCAACATGGGCAGCCTGATCGACGTGGCAACCCACTTTTTTGACAACTTCTTCAAAAGCTGCAATTTTATTTTCATGACCTTGATAAACATACTCAATACCCAGGCTTCTCATCCGCAAAGCAACTGATGCTGATTTTCTGCCAGAAATAACAGCAACCTCAACCCCGGTACGCTGGAGCAATTTTATACCATGGCCGTCTCTTGCATGAAAAGATTTGTATTCTTTGCCTTGATCGTCAAAAAATAATTTACCATCCGTCAACACGCCATCAACATCCAAAATCAGAAGTTTTAGTTTTTTTGCTTTCTCAATAACATCCAACATAAATTTATACAATTCCTGCTCGAATCAGATCGTGCATATTTAAAGCGCCCACTGGCTTGTGATCATCATCTACGACAATCAAGGCATTTATTTTCTTTTCCTCCATAATCTGCATTGCTTCTGCTGCCAGAATATGCTGAGTGATAACAGCACAATGTCGAGTCATCACTTTTGAAACCAATGTAGTATGAACATCAAAATTTTGGCCTAGCATCCTGCGCAAATCCCCATCAGTAAAAATACCTGAGACCTTATCATTGTTATCAACCACCGCAGTCATACCTAATTTTTTTTCCGTCATCTCCAATAAAGCATCACTTATTAACGCTGATTCCGAAACAACTGGAATTTCATGACCAGAATGCATAAGATCCGCAACTTTTAATAGCAAGCGTTTACCGAGACTGCCCCCCGGATGCGATAAAGCAAAATCATTTCGGGTAAATCCTCGAGCTTCTAATAATGAAACAGCGAGCGCATCCCCCATTACCAGCATCACTGTAGTGCTGGATGTCGGCGCCAAACCTAAAGAGCAAGCTTCTTGCTCAACACTGACATCCAGATGAACATCAGCAAATGAAGCTAAAGATGATTTTTGCTGGCCTGTCATTGCAATCAGAGAAACACCAAGACGCTTGATTATGGGCAAAATCGTCAGAATCTCATCTGTTTCGCCTGAATGCGATAAAGCCAAAACCACGTCCTGCTGGGTAATCATACCAAGATCACCATGACTGGCTTCGCCAGGGTGTACAAAAAAAGCGGGGGAACCTGTGCTGGCTAAAGTAGCAGCAATCTTACCACTGATATGACCTGACTTTCCCATCCCGATAACGACAATTCGACCTTTACAGTTGAAAAGCAGCTCACAAGCTTTAACAAAATTGTTATCAATCCTGCGTTTCAACATTGCCACTGCTTGCATCTCGATCTCTACAACCGTCAAGCCAGAGGTTTTTATTTGCAATGAATCAATTTTCGTCATGAAATTGTTGACTGATAGAGGAAACATTGGTAGGTCACATAACAAAACAACAAAATCCCACCTTCAAAACGTGAAATTTTTCCGGGCTTAAAAAAACTAAATCCTAAAACAAACAAACCCACGGTGAAGCCAAGCATGACCGGAAAATCCCGAAACAGCACATGTTCTCCTACAGACCCCGAGGAAAATAATCCTGGCACTGAGTATACGGCCAACAAATTATACATATTTGAACCAATAACATTACCCACGGCCAAGTCATCTTCATTTTTCAAAACACTGGAAATAGAAGCTGCCAATTCTGGCAAACTGGTCCCTAACGCAACGATTGTTAATCCGATAACCAAATCACTGACACCAAAATACTGGGCAATATTAGCCGCTGCCCAGACAAGTATTTTTGAACTTATCATCAGTCCTAAAAGCCCGAGAATAAAATATACCCAGGCCTTATACAAAGGCAAGCCGTCAGATAACTCCTCTTCAAATTCAACAGCGAGAATATCTTTCCGCATGTCATTTTTTGCCGTATAAACAAGCCACCACAGAAATAGTATCAAGCCAGTTATCATAATGATGCTATCAACTATTGAAAGGCCGTCAAACGCAAGCCCATAACATACAGCGCTAACAACCAATAGAACAGGCAGCTCCCGTTTAAGTAAACGAGAATGAAAACCAAGCGGTGAAATTAACGCAGTCGCACCTAATATCAGGCCAATATTAGCAATATTTGAGCCTAATGCATTGCCAATGGCCAAGCCAAAGTTTCCTTGCCATGAGGCAATTGCTGAAACCAGAATTTCGGGGGCAGAAGTACCTAAGCCAACAATAGTAAGACCAATTAACAAGGGTGAAATGCCAAAAGTTTTCGCTATCGAAACAGCCCCATCGACGAAACGGTCGGCAGAAAAAATCAGCAGAACCAAGCCTCCTAGCAAGGCAATCGTGTTAATTATCATCAGTATGGTTCGAAAATTGCTTATTATGCCATGAACCAAGTTACGCATGGTAGCTGTTTTCCAATGAATAATTTTTACTCGATTTGACTTAGTTAGCGATCGTCATGGACAATAGTGTTTTTTAAAATAAAAAAACCACCTAGAATGCCTGAGGGTACGCAAGTAGATGAAACATTAGTTTCAATAAAAAATTTATCTTTTTCGAGAGGTACCCGAAAAATATTTGATTCAATTTCGTTAGACTTTCAACGCGGAAAAATTACCGCCATCATGGGTCCAAGTGGTACAGGGAAAACCACCCTGTTAAAATTAATTGGCGGCCAACTAAAACCTGACCAGGGTTCTGTTATTGTTGATCAAAACAACGTCCACCAACTCTCTCTGAAATCGCTTTATCAACTGCGCAAACGAATGGGCATGTTATTTCAAAGTGGTGCATTACTGACGGATATGAACGTCTACGATAACATTGCCTTCCCCTTGCGTGAACACACGGCACTCAGTGAAGCAATGATTCGCTCACTAGTGCTCATGAAACTTCAGGCTGTCGGGCTACGAGGCGCTCGTAATCTGATGCCTAATGAATTATCAGGCGGCATGGCAAGACGCGTGGCTTTAGCGAGAGCTATCGCACTTGATCCAATGATGATCATGTATGACGAACCTTTTACTGGCCAGGATCCAATTTCACTTGGCGTACTCGTTGAACTCATTAAAAAATTAAATACTATTTTAGGTTTAACCAGCATTATCGTATCGCATGATGTTCAGGAAACGGCATCTATAGCGGATTATATTTATGTCATTTCCGGAGGTCATGTTGTTGGCCAGGGAACACCTGAAGAAATTGAAAACTCAAATTCAGAATGGGTCAGGCAATTCATGCACGGTAACGCCGATGGCCCTGTCCCTTTCCATTATCCTGCCAAGGATTACATTGAAGATCTACTTTCTTACCTCTAGTTCAAGGAAATGATTCAACTTACCCGCCAACTCGGGCGATTTACTTTGCAAAGCTTAGCCAAACTTGGACGCGGAAGTTTATTTTTGGGACATACTCTAAGCGGCCTGACTGATATATTATTGCGCCCTGGTTTATTAATCAGACAGCTTTATTTCGTCGGTGTACTCACTTTTTTAATTATTGTTATTTCCGGACTTTTTGTCGGTATGGTACTTGGCCTTCAAGGCTACTACACACTTTCTGATTTCGGCGCCGAAGAGTCACTTGGCGTTATGGTTGCCGCATCCCTGGTTCGGGAACTGGGACCTGTTGTTGCTGCTTTGTTGTTTGCTGGTAGAGCGGGCTCAGCCTTGACTGCCGAAATTGGCCTAATGAAAGCAACAGAACAGTTATCTGGTATGGAAATGATGGCAGTTGACCCAGTCAAAAGAATTATTGCGCCGCGTTTTTTTGCCGGTTTTATTTCTCTGCCAATTCTTGCCGCTTTATTCAGCGCCGTAGGAATACTCGGCGGCGAGATGGTGGGAGTCGGACTACTCGGCGTTGATGAAGGCTCTTTTTGGTCACAAATGCAAGCAAATCTTGATTTTTATGATGATATTATGAATGGTGTAATTAAGAGCATAGTGTTCGGTTTTGTTACTTCCTGGATTGCTCTTTTCGAAGGATATGATGCCATACCCACTTCCGAAGGAGTCAGTCGAGCTACAACCCGTACTGTTGTCAATTCTGCATTTGCCGTCCTGGGCCTGGATTTCCTATTAACTGCAATGATGTTTGGAGACGATTGATATGCAGCAATGCAAAACCCTTGAACTTCTAGTTGGCCTGTTCGTCGCTTCTGGTATTGTTGCCCTGTTTTTCCTGGCAATGCATGTCAGCAATCTGAATCCTCTGACCGAAGATGAAGGTTATACTGTTTATGCCCGCTTTGAAAATTCTGGCGGATTGAAGGTAAAATCCCCAGTCTCAATTGCAGGCGTCAGAATTGGCAGAGTCACCGATATTCGCTTTGATACACAAACCTACGAATCGGTTGTTGAAATGCGTATTGACAAACAATACAATACCCTTCCTGATGATACATCAGCAAGCATTCTAACTGCCGGTTTGCTTGGCGAACAATATGTAGGATTAAATGCCGGCGGTTCTGAGGATTATCTGGAAGATGGCAGCGTTATTGAATATACCCAATCAGCCATTGTTCTCGAAAAATTGATTGGCCAGTTTTTATATCAGAATAAATCTGACAAAAAATAACGGTGACTCCAATCAAGGTAAAGCAAGCAACGGTTAAAAGCCTTGAAATAGAAGGCGATTTAACCTTCTCCACTATCAACAAAAATACTTCCAAAATCATGGATAAGTTATTAACACCCCATGATATAAGCATTGATTTAAAAAAAGTAAAAGCGGTTGACAGTGCCGGGCTAGCACTTATCATAGAATGGCTTAAAACCGCTCATTCCAGAGGCATAAATCTAAATTTTATTAATGTTCCAAAGCAACTGCTGGCACTTGCCCGTTTAAGCGGCTTTGAATATCTTTTTCAGTCAAACGACAAGCAGCTGAATATCAAAACAGATCATGGATAAACTTATCATAACAGGCGGCAAACAGCTGTCTGGCGAACTACGTATTTCAGGCGCAAAAAATTCCGCCCTACCTATTCTCGCTGGAGCATTACTTTCTGAAACCCCGGTAACCATTGGCAATATCCCTCATCTTCATGACATTACCACCACCATGGAGCTTTTAGGGCGCATGGGGGTTCAGTTGATCATTGATGAAAAAATGAACATCGAGATTGATACCAGCACTATAAAAAACTTTGAAGCCCCCTATGAACTGGTGCGAACCATGCGTGCTTCAATTTTAGTGCTCGGGCCATTGTTGGCCAGATTTGGATCAGCGCATGTTTCATTACCCGGCGGCTGCGCTATTGGGACTCGGCCTGTTGATATTCACCTTGATGGGCTTGCTAAGATGGGAGCTGACATCAAAGTAGAAGGTGGTTATATTCTAGCCCAAGCCAAACGGTTAAAAGGCGCCAACCTAGTCATGGAAAAAATCACTGTCACTGGCACTGAAAATTTACTGATGGCCGCCACCTTGGCCAAGGGTAAAACCGTTATAGAAAATGCTGCCAAAGAGCCTGAAGTCAGTGATCTTGCCCATTTTCTAAATAAAATGGGGGCCAAAATCACCGGCATCGGTACAGACATCCTTGAAATTGACGGTGTTGATCAACTTGGAGCTAAAGATCTTCACTACAACATCCTACCTGATCGTATCGAAACAGGCACCTATCTTGTAGCCGCAGCAATGACAGGAGGAAATATAACGGTTAAAAATACCAGACCTAGTATCCTGGATGCAGTCCTGGAAAAATTAAAAGAGGCAGGCGCAGAAATCTCCACTGGCGACGACTGGATTAAACTTGACATGAAAGGTAAAAAGCCTCAAGCCGTTTCTGTCAGAACCGCTCCATACCCAGCCTTTCCTACTGATATGCAAGCCCAATTTACGGCCATGAACGCAATTGCGGAAGGCGTTGCCGTTATTACCGAGACTGTTTTTGAAAACCGTTTTATGCATGTTCAGGAAATGCAGCGAATGGGCGCCGATATTCAACTTGAATCACATAATGCAATTTGTAAAGGCGTTGAAAAACTGGCCGCTGCACCCGTTATGGCGACAGATCTACGAGCATCAGCAAGCTTGGTACTAGCCGGTCTGGTTGCCGAAGGTGATACAATGGTCGATAGAATTTACCATATTGATCGTGGCTATGACCATATTGAAGAAAAATTGGCACAACTGGGCGCAAAAATTCGCCGCATACCCAATTAAATACTAAATAGCTTAAGGTTTTTTACATGCTTACTATCGCCGTCTCAAAAGGCAGAATTTTTGAAGAAGCGCTACCGCTGCTTGCCGAAGCAGGAATACAGCCTACTGACGACCCCAAAACCAGTCGAAAATTAATTCTGGATACTACGCGAGATGACGTGAAGCTGGTTATTATCCGTGCTACTGACGTCCCTACATTTGTTGAATACGGCGCCGCTGATTTGGGAATTGCCGGTAAGGATGTGCTTTTAGAACATGGTGCGGAAAGTCTATATGAACCGCTTGATCTCAAAATTGCCGGTTGCCGTTTAATGACTGCTACCCATAAAGATAAACCTGAAATTTCGGGACGAGTCAGGGTCGCAACAAAATATGTTAAAACCGCACGGCTATATTTCGCCAGCAAGGGAATTCAGGCTGAAATCATTAAATTATATGGCTCTATGGAGCTTGCGCCATTGGTTGGGCTCGCTGATTGTATTGTAGACCTGGTTGACACCGGCAACACATTAAAAGCTAACGGACTTGAGCCACGAGAACTGATTACCGAAATCAGCTCACGCTTGGTAGTAAATAAGGCTGCCATGAAAATGAAACATCAGGCGATTCAAACCTTAATCAACCAATTTGAGATCACTCTTGCTAAAAGGTGAATCATGAACATTTCAATACCCCGTTTATCGACAACATCAACAGACTTTAACAAACAACTCAACTCGCTGACCAGTTGGGATGAAAGCTCTGACCTGGAACTTCATCAACAAGTACTTGAGATTATCAGTACGGTTCGTGAACAAGGCGATCAAGCGGTTGTTGATTACACCAACCGCTTTGACCAATGTCATTTTTCCAGATGTAGTGAATTAGAACTGGGCCATGATAAACTAAAAGCTGCCTGGGAAAAATTGGACACTGATAAGGCCCAGGCATTACGAACAGCTGCTGAGCGCATTCGCACTTATGCAGAAAAACAAAAAATGCAGTCATGGCAATATCAAGAAGAAAATGGCAACATTTTAGGTCAAAAAATCACCGCACTGGATAAAGCCGGTTTATACGTTCCAGGCGGAAAAGCTGCTTATCCCTCCTCAGTTTTAATGAACGCTATTCCTGCAAAAGTTGCCGGAGTAGGTGAATTAATCATGGTCGTTCCCACACCAAAAGGTGAGGTGAATGAGCTGGTTCTTGCGGCGGCTCATGTAGCAGGTGTAGATCGTGTTTTTACGATCGGCGGCGCTCAGGCAATTGCTGCACTAGCCTATGGAACTGAAACCATCCCTGCAGTCGATAAAATTGTAGGCCCAGGAAATGTCTATGTAGCCACAGCAAAAAAACTGGTCTTTGGTCAGGTTGGCATCGACATGATTGCCGGTCCTTCTGAAATCCTTGTTATCTGTGATGGCAAAACCAATCCTGACTGGATTGCTATGGATCTTTTCTCACAGGCAGAGCATGATGAAAACGCCCAGGCCATTTTGCTTTCTGATGACCTCCAATTCTTGGATGCTGTTGAACAAAGTATCTCTCGTTTATTACCAGAAATGGAACGTGCTGATGTTATTAAAGAATCGCTCTCCAGAAGGGGCGCTTTAATTCATACTCAAAGCTTAGAAGAAGCCGCTGAAGTATGTAATTCCATCGCGCCCGAACATCTGGAATTGTCTGTGGCCGAACCGCAAGCACTAAGCGACAAAATTCATAATGCCGGCGCTATCTTTTTAGGCCGCTATACAGCGGAAGCACTTGGCGATTACTGCGCCGGCCCCAATCACGTACTTCCTACATCAAGCACAGCCCGTTACTCATCACCGCTTGGAGTTTATGATTTCCAAAAACGTTCCAGCTTGATTTTTTGCTCGCCTGAAGGCGCTAATTTTCTAGGAAAAACCGCCTCTGTTTTAGCTAGAGGGGAAGGCTTGACTGCCCATGCCAGATCTGCTGAATACCGTATCACTGATAAAAGTTAATAGCAATGGCAATAAATCCCAGCTCTTTTTTCCGGCCGGAAATTGGCGAAATGGCCACTTACAAAGTTGCCAATGCCTCTGGTTTAATTAAACTCGATGCCATGGAAAATCCATATCAGTGGCCCGCGGACATTATTGAAAAATGGCTTGAAAAATTACGCAACTGCCAGCTTAATCGTTACCCAGATCCTGATGTCCAAGACCTTGCAGCAACTATCAGGAAGTTAAATCAAATACCTGATCAATTTGAAATTCTATTTGGCAATGGTTCTGATGAACTGATTCAGGTCTTGCTCATGGCATTACCGCCAGATTCCAGCATTCTTGCTCCTGAACCCAGCTTCGTCATGTACCGGCAAATAGCACAAAGTTTAGGTTTGAACTATCATGGCATTCCTTTACAATCTGATAGTTTTGAACTTGACTTACCAGCTATGCTTGATGCCATTACAAAACATCAACCAAGGGTAGTTTTTTTAGCTTATCCAAATAATCCAACAGCCAATTTATTCAAAAAATCATTCATTTTCGAAATCCTTGAAACATCACCCGGCCTAGTCGTTATTGACGAAGCCTATGCACCATTTGCTGATGCTACTTTGCTCAATGATTTAGATAAATATGAGAACCTGTTGGTCATGCGAACGCTTTCCAAACTTGGCCTGGCGGGAATTCGATTAGGTTTTTTTATCGGTTCCACAGGGATTATTAAACAACTCAATAAAATTCGTTTACCCTACAATATCAATGTCCTTACACAAATCACCGCAGACTTCGCTCTTACACAACAAAGTCTGTTTGCAGAACAAACTCAGAAAATCTGCCAGGATCGTACCGCACTTTTCAATGCGCTAAATGCTATTTCAGAAATAAAAGTTTTCGAAAGCGCAGCCAACTTTTTATTATTCCGCACACCAGCTGACAAAGCCGCATCAATTTTTTTGTCATTAAAAGAACAAGGAATTCTCATTAAAAACCTGTCTCCACAAGGCGGATTATTGACCGATTGTTTACGCGTCACTGTTGGAAGGCCTGAAGAAAACCAAAATTTTCTTACTGTGCTAAAAAACATTTTGGCAAAAGAATAAAGAAAAAACATTCTTAATTCAACAGTTTTCACCTATTGAAACACACCCCATCACGCCGGCTTTTTCTTTACAAAGAATAAAACCAATCACTAAGATTACTCGGCATCATCAGCACAACTGAACAAATTTTATAAATAATTCCCTTATAAAAAATCCAATATCTGCTTCAAATCCTCGCGTCTCTAAGGTATATTGTTCGTGCGAAATAAAAAACAATAAATTTGCATATCAAGCGCCAGAACACAAAAGCAAGATTCATTTTGTTTGCCTTTTGTAATTAACGCAGCCCATCGCACTCATGCGTTCAAATTAAACTGGCACTTGCATGCAAAACACCACAGCAGGAGAGTTATAAGATGAATATTGAAGGCGTCGATGTCGATACTTCCAAACGCCAGTTCTTAACTACTGCAATGACAGTCGTAGGTGCCGTTGGCGCCGGCTATCTGGCAGTTCCTTTTCTCGCTCAAATGCAGCCAAGTACTAAAGCCTTAGCTGCTGGCGCACCGACGGAAGTTGATATCAGCAAAATGGAAACAGGCCAGCTGTTACGAGTCGAATGGCGAGGCAAACCGGCATGGCTGTTAAACAGAACCCCAGAGGCTTTGGAGACACTCGATACACTTGAGGACAAACTCAGTGACCCAATGTCGAATGAATCAATACAACCTGAATACTGTAAAAACCGTTATCGGTCTATCAAACCCGAACTATTTGTTACGATTGGCCTTTGCACTCATCTTGGCTGTTCACCAACTTTCAGACCTGAAATTGCACCCAGTGATTTAGGTTCTGACTGGAAAGGCGGGTTTTTCTGTCCCTGCCATGGCTCCTGGTTTGATCTGGCAGGACGCGTATATCGAGGCGTCCCTGCCCCAACAAATTTGGATATTCCTCCCCATCGTTACATTACTGAAACTTTCATAATTATTGGTGAAGACGACGCTGAGGAAGGAGCACAAGCATGAAATCAAAACACTTAGCAGATTGTGGAAACTGGATATTAAAACGCTTTCCGTTAGCCAAGCTGTGGAACGAACATATGGCGCACTATTACGCGCCAAAAAACTTTAACTTCTGGTATTTTTTTGGCTCTCTAGCATTACTGGTTCTTGTCAATCAGATTATTACCGGCATTTTATTAACAATGAACTACAAGCCGGATGCAAAACTGGCCTTTGACTCAGTTGAATACATCATGCGAGATGTTAACTGGGGCTGGTTAATCAGATATATGCATTCAACCGGAGCTTCGGCTTTTTTTATTGTCATCTATCTCCATATGTTCAGAGGGATTATTTATGGCTCCTTTAAACAACCTCGAGAATTAATATGGATTTTTGGCATGTTGATCTTCCTTTGTCTAATGGCAGAAGCATTCATGGGTTATCTATTACCTTGGGGGCAAATGTCGTTTTGGGGTGCTCAGGTCATTATATCTCTGTTCAGCGCCATTCCCATTGTTGGTGATGAATTGGCTTTATGGATCAGAGGAGACTATGTTATTTCTGATGCAACACTCAACAGGTTTTTTGCATTCCACGTTATTGCTATTCCCTTGATTCTAATCATGCTGGTTTTCCTGCATCTGGTCGCATTACACGAAGTTGGTTCCAACAACCCGGATGGTATTGAAATAAAAGAATCCAAAGATCCCTTTGGTGTGCCGGTTGATGGCATACCCTTCCATCCTTATTACACAGTAAAAGATATTGTTGGCGTAGGAGTATTTTTGTTCTTCTTTTCCATTGTCATTTTTTACATGCCGGAAATGGGAGGCTACTTCTTGGAGCACGACAATTTCATTCCGGCGGATCCTTTAGCGACACCGGAACATATTGCACCACTATGGTACTTCACCCCATTTTATGCAATTTTGCGAGCCATTCCGGATAAATTTGCCGGGGTCATTGGCATGGGTGGCGCCATATTTGTGTTATTTTTATTACCGTGGCTAGACCGAGGGCCGGTTAAATCCATTCGCTATCGAGGTGGAATTTATAAAAAGGCCTTGCTACTTTTTGTTATCAGTTTCTTTGCATTAGGTTATTTAGGCACACAACCTGCCACACCAACAGCAACTATTTTTGCCAGAATATTCACAGTTATTTATTTTGGCTTTTTCTTGCTAATGCCTGTCTATACTCGCTGGGAAAAAACCAAACGTGTACCCGCACGAGTTACGCATCAACCAACCCTCGAAGAACGAATACAGGATCTTAAACGATTGTTTGATGAAGTGACCGTGAAAAAACCAGTGAAAACAGCCGAGGGGAAACTCGTATTAAAAAGAAAACCTGATCCTGATGGATTGAAAAAAGCCGGGATTAGAATTGTTAAAAAACTTAAAGACAGCCTTGATTAATTATGAGAAAACTAATAACAATATTATTAATGCTGCCTTTTGTTGTCATGGCGGCTGGCGGTGAATATAAACTTGACGAAGCGGAAATAGACCTCACTGATAGCCTCTCATTACAGCGAGGCGCAAAAAACTACGTGAATTATTGTCTAGGATGCCATTCCGCAAAACATATTCGCTATATCAGAATGGCTTACGATTTTGGTATTGAAGAGGAACAGGTGTTAGAAGAAATAGCGCCGGAAGGTGCTAGTATTTATGACACCATGCACTCAGCCATGAATGGGCATGATGCCGAAAGATGGTTTGGTATTGAACCGCCTGACCTATCGTTAATTGCCCGCTCTCGGGGAGCTGATTGGCTGTATACTTACTTGAGAAGCTTCTACATCGATAAAACCAAAACCCTGGGCGTAAATAACGCGATTCTTAAAGATGTAGGCATGCCTAATCCTCTCTGGCAGCTGCAAGGATTGCAACAGGCCGTTTACAGAAATATTTCAGGCAAGGAACAACTAACAAAACTCAGACTGATTGAATCAGGTGAGTTAGCACCAAAAGAATTTGACAGGTTCGTAAATGATCTTGTCAATTTCCTGGTTTATGTTGGGGAGCCACATCAGCTCGAGCGGAAAAGAATTGGTAAATATGTTTTATTTTATTTACTTCTGTTTACTGTGGTTGCTTACTTGTTGAAAAAGGAGTACTGGAAAGACATCCATAAAAAAGAATCAACCTGGGGTAATTTACGTTAATTTATCATTGTCTCATCTGCATTGAAATTTATGCAGATGAGACCAGATTAATTAATTAGACTTTCTTGAGCTTCTAATTTTAATCATTCATTATGAAACCGCATCAACTAATAACTTTGTTATAATTCCTTGTTAAATTTCTCAACTTTTCTTTCATTAACGAGGTTATAGATACGTGGTAAACCTTAATCCCCGCAAGTCAACTATGACTCTTTTTTCATCTTCTGATTGCGCAATGAGTCATTGTGTACGCTTTGCGATGTACGAAAAAGGCGTTAGTGCAGACATTGAATTTTATGACCCTTCGGAACCTCCTGAAGATCTATTGGAACTGAATCCAACCGGGGTCTCTCCAACTCTGGTAGAACGAAGTCTGGTTCTTTATGATGCACGTATCATCATGGAATATCTAGACGAACGTTTCCCGCACCCCCCATTACATCCAATGGATCCAGTTTCTAGGGCAAAGGCCAGAATGATTATCAAACGAATTGATCAGGACTGGTATCAATTGTTCGATGAAATCATTAATTCCGGAGAAAAAAAATCCGCGCGAGCTAAGAAAATGCTGAAAGAAAGTCTACTTTCTGCAGAACCTATTTTTCAAGCCCAACCTTATTTTATGGGTGATGAATTTTCTTTAATTGACTGTGCATTAGTTCCTTTACTTTGGCGTCTTCCAGCACTAGGCATTGATTTACCCGGCGAAGCATTAAACAATTACGCCCAACGCCAATTTAATCGAGAAGGATTTATTTCCAGTTTGACTGGAATAGAAAAAGAAATGGACACTACTGTCAAATGACGCCGCTTAAACCTTATTTGATCCGCTCAATCTATGAGTGGATAATTGATAACAACTTAACACCCCATTTACTCATTGATGCCGAACAAGAAGGGTGCTCGTTGCCCGAAGACTTTATCCAAAATGGAAAAATAGTATTAAATATCAGACCAGAGGCCGTCCAAAATCTTTCACTTGGCAATGATGAAGTACAATTTGACGCAAGGTTTTCTGGAAAATCAATGCATATTTTGGCACCCGTCTCTGCTGTAAATGCAATTTATGCAAAGGAAAATGGCAAAGGCATGGTATTTGATGAGCATGATGATCCCTCCGGCGAACCACCCCCTGAACCTACTCCACCAAAACCAAAATTACGGGTTGTAAAATAGCTCCCTTATAACAAATCGAACTTCTGTCTAAAAGGATAAACAAGCTTTAAATATAAAAATCACGGTTGATCATATTTTTTCTACAAAGTAATAATTACTTTGAAAAAGTGGACTTTACAACTGATTAATTATTTCTTTCGCTTCTTGCTTTTGCGTATCTGACCCTTTCTCCAAGACTTCTTCAGCAATATTTTTTGCTGCTTCTGCATCTCCCATATCAATATAAGCCTTTGCGAGATCAATTTTAGTTTCAAATTCATCCATATCAGTAATATCGCTTACTGTCGCAAGATCACTAGCGGACTCATTTTTAGGGGCTGGAGAAGCTGTTGCTTCTTGGTCGAGTTGGAAATTAAAATCTTCAGCGCCGCCAACTTTAAGCTCTAGGTTTTCTCCTTCAACAGCGACATCTGGAGTTGATTCATCAGTTTTCCCTTCAATATCGCCAAAATCAAAATCTGCTAACTCTTCCTGAGTATCAACCAATTCTTCGTCACTGGATAAATCCAGAACTTCAATTTCCTCTTCAACACTTCTTGTAGCGGAACTCTCTTGTACATCGGATGTTGATTCACCTAAATCGAAATCAATGGTATTGCTATCAGAATCATCCAGTTCGCTTGCTAAATCCAGGCCTTCTTCGGCATGCTTATCAACATTGCTGAGGGAAGTAATATCAAATTCCAAACCTTCCGATTCATCAACATCAGATTCAGTTACTGGTGCAGAAAAATCTGGCTGCAAAATATCTTCATCAGAAACATTGGTTTCATTTTCAGAGACCTCTTCCACTTCAGGCTTATCAGCAAAGAGTTGATTATCAGGTAAAAGAGCAATACCCATTTCAGAAACTTTTTTCCAGAATTCCTGATCTTTTTTCTTATCAGATGCATTCAATTCTTCTGCATAACTCTCAAATGCCTTTTTATCTTCATTGGCATAAAATATTTCCAACAATTTCAACTTGCATTCATCTCTGTCCGGCTGCTTTTCAATGGCCTGCCGCATAAGGTCTTCTGCTTGCTGATAACGACCATAGGCCAAATAAACATCCGCTTCTGCAATCGGATCAACTTCTGATTGATCTGTTTCAAAGGCGTCAAAATCACTTGGTGTAAATTCACTTAGAAATGAACTTTCCCCTACTGTACCTACATCATAACTAGTATCTTTCTTATCCTCGGCAACTGGAATTGTCAAATCCTGATCAGTTTCAGGCAAACTAATCTGGCTTGAAGCTGCAAACATACTCTCACTGTTGATTTCTTCTTCAGCTTTACGTTTACGCCACCATAACCATCCCAATAATCCAAGAGCGGCAAATCCTGCGCTACCCAAAATAATATTGTACCAATCAGTTTCAGCTTCTGGCTGAACCGCTGGTTTTGGCGTTACCTTCGGTTTTGGTTTTTGAACGGCAACTTGTTTTACAGACTCTGTTTTTTCAAGCTTTTCTTCTGCAACAGTTTTTGATGGAGCTGGTTTGGTTTTTTCTTGAAGTTTCTCACTCTGCAATGTGGCGAGCTGCTCGTCCTTGACCTCCAGCATTTCTTGCATTTTTGCCAACTGATTCTCAAGTTTATCCAGCCTGTTTTTTAATTCTTGATTTTCTTGGCTAAAACTCTCGATTTCTGTTGTGGATTCGGGTAAATTCTGCCCACTTTCACTAACACTTGGCGTTACCTGAACCTGATTATTAATTTCTGCTTCTGTAGGCGCTCTTAATTGTAATTGACTCTTACTTTGTATGGGTTCAGCAGTTTTATGAGCCGTTTTAGAAGCTACTTTAACTTGTCCTCTCCAGGCTTTTACCTGCTTGGAAAATTCTTTTCTTGCCTGGCGACGACTGATTCGAAGCACAACGTCTTCTTCAGGTACTTTTAATACAGCCCCCGCAGATAAAGCATTTACGTTTGGTTTATAAAAAGCTTCAGGGTTTGCTTCATATAAAGCAATCATCATTTGCTCAACAGAGATATCCCTGTCACCAATTATTTTTTCAGCGACTTTCCAAAGCGTATCTCTGTTACTGGTTGGTCCAAATTCTCGAACTGATGAATAATTTTCCGATGAAGTGAAGGGCTGCCGCTTGCCTTCACTTATTTTTGTTGATGGCTGAACTTTTCTCTTTTCTGCTAACTTGGTTGCAACAGGAATAACTTTTTGTTGATATACAGCAGGAGGATCAACCAACACTGTAAATTCCCGATAAACATCACCTTTGGGCCAACTGACTTCCAGCAAAAAATCCAGAAAAGGTTCTCTAAGCACTTCTTTAGAACTCAGCTTGATGACAATGGCACCGTTTGCCTTGGTGATCGTTTTAAATTTAATTTGTGAAAGAAAATGACTCCAAGGCACACCTGCCTCTTCAAATTTGGAAGGCGGCGCCAATGTCACCTTGATGTCTTCAAGCTTTTCGGTATCGGATAGAACTAATGCTATTTCAGCATCTAGATTCTGATTAAGCGCAGAATGCAATTTGATATCGCCTACTCCTAAGGAATAAGCTCCCATGGGAGTTAATAAGGATACAGCTGCAAAAGTTTTAGTCAAATTGCGCACGTTGCTCTTCTTCACACCATTCACCACAGTTTCTAAAATAAAACAGTAAAATATATTTTGTAAGCTTAGACTAGATGTGTTTTTTTACCAGTTCTTCTGCAATTTGTACACTATTAAGAGCTGCCCCTTTCCGTACGTTATCGCCCACGACCCACATATCGATACCTCTGGGGTGTGAAATATCCTCTCGAATACGTCCGACAAACACATCGTCATGACCTGATGACTCGGTAACAGCCGTTGGATAACCACCATCAATTCGCTCATCAAGAACCGTTACTCCAGGACTTTCCTGTAAAATTTTCACGACCTCATCAGCTGAAATCTTATCACGGGTTTCAATATGTACAGCTTCCGAATGTCCATAAAATACAGGAACTCTGACCGCAGTCGGATTAACCTTGATATTATCATCAGCAAGAATTTTCCGCGTTTCCCACACCATTTTCATTTCCTCCTTGGTATAACCATTTTCCATAAAGATATCAATTTGAGGCAAAACATTAAAAGCAATTTGTTTAGGATAGACCTTTGCTTCAATCGGCTTGCCGTTTAATAATTTTGCTGTCTGGTTCACAACTTCCTCAATTCCCTGCTTACCAGTACCAGAAACTGCCTGATAAGTACAAACATTTATCCTTTCCAGTCCGACTGCATCATAAATGGGCTTCAATGCCACCATCATTTGGATAGTTGAACAATTAGGATTGGCAATAATGCCTCGATTTTCATATTCTGCAATTTTGTCCGGATTAACTTCTGGTACAACAAGAGGAATATCGTCGTCATAGCGAAAGTGGGAAGTGTTATCAATCACCACACAACCAGCTTCTGCAGCTTTAGGAGCATATTCAGCAGAAATAGAAGCTCCTGCTGAAAATAATCCAATTTGAACCTTGGAGAAATCAAAATTTGCCAAATCCTCAACCTTTAAGGATTCTCCTTTGAATGGAATTCTTTTACCTTCAGAACGAGAACTGGCCAATGCATATACTCGATCAACTGGAAATTTCCGCTCTTCAAGAATAGCCAGCATCGCCTCGCCTACCGCTCCAGTTGCACCTACTACGGCTACATTATATTTTTTGGTCATCGACTAGGTATTTTTTCATGGACAAACTTAATTATTTTTCTTGGCTCAAAAACTACCAAGGTAAATCTTTTAGAAACGCTCGTAGCATTTAATCTGCAAACAGCCAGGGCGCACGCTTGGCTCGTTGTTCTTCATAAGCCTTAATCTTTTCAGCCTGCTGAAGTGTTAACGCAATATCATCAAGACCATTTAGCAATCTAAATTTTCTATTTTCATCAACATCAAAAGCGATAACTCGACCAGAAGGCGTAGCAATCTGCTGTTGTTCTAAATCAACAGTCAATTGATCGCCTTTGTCTAGTTCATTAAATAAGCTATCGACAATTTCCTCATCTAATACAATGGGTAATAATCCATTTTTGAAACAGTTATTGTAGAAAATATCAGCAAAACTAGGCGCGATAATCACCCGGAAGCCATAATCATCAAGCGCCCACGGAGCATGCTCTCTGGATGAACCGCAACCAAAATTTTCTCGGGTCAACAATATTTGTGCCCCTTTGTATTGAGGATCATTGAGTACGAAATCCTTTTTTAAAGGTCGATTACTGCAATCCATATCCGGCTCGCCTCGATCCTCATAGCGCCATTCATCAAATAAAAAAGGGCCAAAACCTGTTCTACGAATAGATTTTAAAAATTGTTTTGGGATAATTGCATCAGTATCAATATTGGCTCGATCCAATGGCACAACCAGCGAAGTAATGGTTTTAAAAGCTCTCATAAAAAAACCTAGTTTGTAAAATTTCTAACATCAACAAAATGACCAGCAATTGCAGCCGCCGCTGCCATTGAAGGACTAACCAGATGAGTTCTGCCGCCATAGCCCTGGCGACCTTCAAAGTTCCGATTTGAAGTTGAGGCACAACGCTCACCTTCTTCCAGTCGATCAGCATTCATCGCCAAGCACATTGAACATCCCGGTTCACGCCATTCAAAGCCAGCTTCCAGAAAAATCTGGTCTAGACCTTCCTCTTCGGCCTGTTGTTTTATCAAACCAGACCCAGGTACAACTAATGCCCTATGAACATTCTTTGCTACTTTTTTTCCTTTCGCTATTTTTGCAGCCTCACGTAAATCCTCAATTCTAGAATTAGTACACGAGCCAATAAAAATGGTATCAAGATTAATCTCGGTTATTTTTTGGCCTGGCTCAAGCCCCATGTATTCAAGAGCGCGTTCCATACCTTGGCGTTTTACTGGGTCTGGTTCATTTGAGGGATCAGGGACTGCAGCATCAACCGGAACCACCAATTCCGGTGACGTTCCCCAGGTCACTTGAGGAATAATAGTTTGCGCATCGAGATCAATAATTTTGTCAAATTCAGCATCCTCATCAGAATGCAAGCCCTGCCAGGCAGCTTTGGCTAGCTCCCAATGATCCCCCTTGGGAGCAAATGGCCGACCCTGATAATAGTTAATTGTGACATCATCAACGGCAATAAGTCCGGCACGGGCTCCCGCTTCGATTGCCATATTACATACCGTCATTCGTCCTTCCATTGATAAAGCCTGAATGGCTTCGCCAGCAAACTCTATGGCATAGCCAGTCCCGCCCGCTGTACCAATTTTTCCAATAATTGCTAAAACAATGTCCTTTGCTGTTACGCCTTTTCCAACAGAGCCATTAACTCTGATCAGCATATTTTTGGACTTACTTTGTACCAAACATTGAGTTGCCAAAACATGCTCGACTTCAGATGTACCAATTCCAAAAGCCAAAGCACCAGATGCACCATGAGTTGAGGTGTGAGAATCACCGCAAACTACAGTCATACCGGGTAGTACCGCACCTTGTTCCGGCCCCATAACATGAACAATCCCCTGTCTTGGATCGGTCATTGCAAATTCTGTAATACCAAATTCTTCACAGTTTTTTTCCAGAGTTTCTACCTGCAACCGTGATACAGGATCTGCAATGCCTTCTGCACGTTTGGTAGTAGGAATATTGTGATCAGCTACTGCTAGATTCCGAGATTTTCGCCACGGCTTTCTTCCCGCCAGCCGCATTCCCTCAAATGCTTGAGGTGAAGTAACTTCATGAACCAACTGACGATCAATATATAGAAGCGCTGAACCATTTTCTTCAGTATAAACTACATGGTCATCCCATAATTTATCGTATAACGTTTTACCTGCCATAAGCTTAAAATAATCTTTGTTGTAATATAAAACCCAAAAACATAAATCCTACTGCATCTAATCCTCAGCGCCTTCACTGAGTGCGGCTAGAATTTTGTCTGTAATTTCGCTAACCTCACCAACTCCTGGTATGGATATAAATTTAACTTCTCCCTGTTGCGCGGCCTTAGAATAATATTCAACTAATGGCTTGGTTTGTTGATGATAGACTTCAAGCCTTTTTCTTACTGTTTCTTCTTTATCGTCTTCTCGTTGAACTAATGGTTCACCCGTTACATCATCCAGGCCGTCAATCTTGGGAGGATTATACTCAAGATGATAAGTCCGGCCTGATTCTAAATGCACACGTCGGCCGCTCATCCGCTTAATGATAACTTCGTCAGGCACATCAATTTCAATAACATAATCAATATCAACACCCATGGCATCCAAACCTTCCGCCTGTGCGATGGTTCTTGGAAAGCCATCCAGTAAAAAACCATTTTTACAATCAGGCTGCGAAATCCGTTCCTTGATCAATCCCAAAATAATATCATCAGAAACCAAGCCTCCTGCATCCATCACTTTTTTGGCTTCTTTTCCCAAAGGGGTACCCGCCTTCACAGCAGCCCTTAACATATCTCCTGTTGATATCTGAGGGATATTAAACTTTTCCGTAATAAAACGAGCCTGCGTCCCTTTTCCAGAACCCGGACTCCCTAAAAGAATTACACGCATGAAATACTCCAAATGGTAAGAATAATTTCTCACCCACCATTACATTAAGTAAAACTCTTTATTTTATACCACTTGATAAAATAACTCTTATAAATATTGCTAATCGGGGATGCGGAACTCTTGTTAATCAAGGAGACTGTCGTTTATGAGGCCGTGGTAAGGCAAGTGTGAAATCGAATAACCGAACTAATATCAGCCTCTAAAAGGCATAACATCTTTCAACAAATCAGATATTTTTAAATCGCTACGGCCTAATTGTTGGCGATAAAAAATAGCATTTGTTAATACTGCCACGACATATTTTCGCGTTTCATCAAAAGGTATCATTTCAATCCAAATATCAGCAGGTAGCGTATGATTTTCTGGCAACCAACGTTTTACACGATGTGGACCAGCATTGTATGCTGCCGCAGCCAAAGCAAAATTACCTCTAAATCTATTCAGCATCTGCTTATAATAAAAAGTACCGTAGCGAAGATTTATTTCTGGATCAAACAGTATGTCAGCGTTTCGCCAATTTTCTTGAAGAGTTTTCGCAATATACTTTCCTGTTTTAGGCATGATTTGCATCAATCCGCGAGCGCCAACAGGGGATACAGCATTTTTGTTAAATGCACTCTCCCTGCGAATCAGGCTAAATACAATTGCCGGATCAATCCTAGTTTTTTTTGCATGCTTTATAACCAGCTTATGGAAAGCTAATGAAAAACGCAAACCTATTTCATTTTCCCCTGCTCGATTTACCAGCTTTATTGTTTCCGATGCAAACTGATCCCAGCCTTGTTCCTGAGCAATCAATGCGGCGGCAGGCACTTGCCAATCAGGCAGCAATTTCAAAGCGTGAAACCATTGCTCCCTCGCCTGCTTTTTTCTGTTGAAATACATAAACTCCTTAACAGCCTTGAATTCATTGTTTTCAACAAAATTTTTCAATTTAAAGCGCGGTAATTTAACTTCCTTTTTAGCCAGTTGATAAGCTTGACCCAAATAATCAGCGGCAACAAATCCATAAAAGGAACGTCGCCCAGCTAACTTAGAAAACAACCTTTTCGCTAGCTTCTTCTCACCAACTTCCCAATACGCTCTGGCTCGCCAATATTGCCACTTGGGTTTGATTTTTTCGAGATTATTTAACCGATTTAAAGCCGATAGCACATGCGCCCAATTGTTTTCAAACAATGCAGCTCGCACCCGCCATTCCCTGATTTCCTGGTCAGTGAACACCAACTGATTAAATCGTTTATAAGCCGATTTATAGCGTCTTACCACCATCCAGACTGCCAGTTCTTTTTCAACTTCCTGGACACGTAATTTATTCAAGTGGAAATTGTTTTTATTTCGATCCCAAATTTTGATGGCAGTTGATAGTTGTCTTTTTGCCAGTCTTTCTACGCCGTGGGCAAAAATTAACCCAGCCTTATGCCTTTTTTGATTCTGCCAAATTTTTTCTTGGCTAATCAAAGCAGGATTCTGATGAACCTTTAGCCAAAAATTTGCAATTTTTTTGTCTTGTCCTGAAAACAGATTTGATATCCGCTTTGCAAGAACCATCTGATCTTTCCTTAATAAGGCCTCAAAGCGTTGCCACTTCATTTTTGATGTGAGCATCGGGGACTTTACAAATAGCGACTCCAATTGTGTACACGCCCCAGGCAAAACCTCAGCTGTCGGCCAAATTTTTGCCATTCCCTGCAAAGCTTTTTTTTCTTGATTTAAGTTATACAATGCCCAGTAAAATCGACATTGTTTTTCAACCGCTTTATCTCCCCTATAATAATTGACAAGATCATTCCACTGATGACGTTTCGCTAAATTTTTTAGCCAGTCATCCCTTAATAATTCTGCGTAATAACCACCAGAGAAATGATCGAGAAAAGCTTTAATTTCTGCAGAATGGTTAAGGTTTTTGTGTAACCATTGATACATCAGGTATGGATATAATGGGTAATCCGTAAGATCTGAAAGCTGGGCTAAAAACAACTCTCTATCACCCTTTTGAATTAGCTGTTCGACGCGCAAGAAGTTATCCCTGTACGAGTCTAATGGCTCAATTATCGCCCAACTTGGATTGCTAAAAACGAATGAAATCAGTAACAAAAATTTTCGTACAATAGAATATTCCATTCTACACATCTCCGTCACCAAAAATATTTGCAGGATTATTGATTATGGAGGCTGCGACCGGAATCGAACCGGTGTAGATGGCTTTGCAGGCCACTGCATAACCACTTTGCTACGCAGCCTATAAATCAATGGGTCAAGTAATTCTATACCTTATAATACAAGTTACTCAATCATATACTCAGTTAACTATAACCCTTATTTTTTTGCTTCTCAAGATGTTTTTGCGCTAAAGATGCCATTACAAATTAGCTTGATAATGTATCCATTAAGTCAATCATAAATTCCATTTCCTCTTCATTTACAATCTGCCATCGATCAAAACCCAAACTTTCTAAAACAGCTTTACCTTTCTCATTACCT
This sequence comes from Methylomonas sp., assembly GCA_026989395.1. Lineage (GTDB taxonomy): Bacteria > Pseudomonadota > Gammaproteobacteria > Methylococcales > Methylomonadaceae > JALSJK01. The sequence goes on along the minus strand of JALSJK010000001.1, from coordinate 10,240 downwards.
GCCATTTCAAGCAATGCTTCTTGGAATAACCGGTGCTTTTCCAATAATTTTGGGCCAATCATTAATGAATGATGGATGATGTCAATTTGACTACGCACTAAAATCCGCAACTGTTTTTTCACCATATTAGACAAATCATCATACGCTTCTGCAAAAAAAATCCCTGCATTTGCAGAGCCCTGAATTAATTGTTTGGCAACCAGGATGTAATTTTCACAAGCAATCAATTCAACATTAGACTTATCAAGCTCTGCTGGTTCCATCAGGATCAACCCCATCATGAATATGTCAGGGTCATCTGTTGTTGCGATACTAGAACCAGGTTGTAGATCGATGATTTGTTTATACTTGCTGCTCGTATGAACAGCGATAATGGCTTCGTCAGAATAACCATCGGGTTTGACCAAAGGTTTAAACCCTTTATGCCGAACCAGCATAGCCGCATCAAAAGGATTTGCATAAATCAAATCTATGCAATCATTTTCAATCGCCTCACGTTGCAATTCAAAATTGTCATAAAATACCAAACGAATTGGTTCATTGGTGATTTTTTGCAACCATGTATTAAAAATGTACCATCCAGAAAGATGGTCTGGGGAAAAATCTGGGCTGATAGTAAAATAATTAGTCATTTGGCTGATACCTCATTGACTAACTTTACAGCAACCCTACCGGTAATTTCAAAAAAAATTAGTGTTTATTCGAGCGTTGAGTACAGATCAATACTCTGCTCAATTTTTTTTCTTGAAGGCTTTCTCCTGACCGAAGTATATCCAACAACCTCTCCATTTCTGATATTAGGAATTACTACAGCTTTTACCCAATAGTAAGCGCCATCTTTTCGTAAATTTTTGACATATCCTTGCCATTTACACTGGTTGCGAATGGTATCCCATAAATCCTTGAAAGCTGCCGATGGCATGGCAGGATGCCGAAGTATCGAATGCGGGGCGCCAATTAATTCATCTTTTGTATATCCAGACATTTCTACAAAAGATGAATTAACATGCGTTATGACCCCCGTCAAGTCAGTCCTGGATACAATCAATTTACCTTCGGGGTATGGTATTTCCTGTTCAGTATAAAAAACTGTTCTTCTAATATTACCATGCAGTGTTAAGACAGACTTTTCATAATCGCCAACAACATCGTCAGGATTCATATCTTTTAGCATGGCCCCTCTTTCATTAAATCATTTCTGCAATTTGCTCCGCTGCTCGTTTTACGTCCAGAAATATAAGCCCCAGTTTTGCATTCGGCCTTGCCAATACCGTCAAAACGGCTTCGTCTCCAGCATGAGTCATCAAAACATAGCCATTATTGCCACGAATAAGCACCTGATCTAAAGCCCCTCTTGCTAGTTCCTGGGAAGTACGATCTCCTAACGAAAGCATTGCAGCACTCATAGCCCCTACTCTATCCTCATCCATTCCTTCTGGCAATACTGCAGCCATTGTTAATCCATCAGTAGAAATAACTCCAGTCGCTTCAATATCAGCTGATCTGCCACTTAACTCTTGCAGAATTGATTTAAGTAAATCTTCGCGCATTCTTGGTCACCTTGAAAATAATGAAATAGTAACTGACACATACATGTCAATAAACTTTTCAAAGAAAAATAATTTTTATCTTTGAATCAATGTATTAGTGTAGTTGACAGGAATTTTTTTGCTATTAGAAGCAAAGCTGAAAAAAGAATTGTTTAAGGGCTAGGGGATGCTTCTCCAATCAAGCTTTGAGTATGAAAAAATTGAAGAAAAGTAGATAAATGATTTACATCATATCTCGGGCGTAACGAATACTTAAAGCCCAAATTAGCGTCACAAATTCTGGCCGATTAAAATAAGGTACGCCACAAATACAAATGACAAACCGATTGTCGCCAATATATAACGGCCAAAACCCTACATTGGAATTTCCGGCCGCATCAACCAGCGACCAGGCATGACTCGTCAACCCCATATTATTCATTAACAAAGCGGATCGACGCTCATGCACTGTGGCTATATCAGCACTTAAGGCAGATAATTCTTCAGCCACTTCATGATCCAATCCATTACAAGCCAAATAAAATCCCTGACTATCAGCAAGTAAGACCTTGCCACTTGCAGAAACTTTATCTAACAAATCCGGCAAAATTTCATCCAAAGGACCCTTTGGATATTCTAGCCGCTCAGTTAACCCCTGAATCCATCCTAACTTTTGGCAATGCAATAATAACTCCATGCATTTCTCATCACTCTTCTCGTCCATAAGACTTTTTAAGTTGCCAATATTTAGCTCGGGTGTTTGCCTTTGTTGCAATATTGCTCGCAAAAAAACTCTTGATTTATCATTGTCCTTCAGTGAAACAGCATGATAAGCGCCAGATGGCGTGGGATAAAGATATAAACCCTTGGTTAATGTAAATCGACTCACTTATAGTTTTCCTCAAAAACAGGATCAAGAGAATAGAGCAATGATTGGACTAGCATTGAAACATCATTTTTTTTTCGTGCATCAATTGAAAAAACCGGGAAATTCACCCCTAACTTATCCAGTTGTTCCCGGTAACATTCTATGCTTGGCGTTTGGCTTAAGTCAGTTTGTGTGACGCCAATAGCTACCTTGGTTCTTCTTATGAATGAATTAAACGTATTTAAAAAAAACTTCATGTCAATAAAAGGATCTGCTCGGGTATTATCCAGCAACAGAATTAACCCAATCCCCCCATGCGTCAAAATATCCCACATAAAATCAAAACGTTCTTGCCCTGGCGTTCCATAGAGATGAATTTTCTCACCACCGTTAACCCTAATGATACCGTAATCCATAGCCACTGTCGTCTCGGGTTTTTTTAATTTAATAAAATCACTTGCCAATGCCTCGGTCGTAACGGGTATTTCATCACTAATCGCAGAAATAGCAGTTGTTTTCCCTGCGCCAACCGGGCCAGTAAAAATGATTTTATTGTGGCTCATAATTAATTATATTTTTTCTCAATTAATTTTTGATTAATTTATGAACAATTTATCTTATTGAGGATATTAAAAATAACAACATCATAAAATGCTGCAAAATAAAAAACACTCACTTTCTATCAAGATACTTATACAGAAAAATATCCGATGAGAATCATTCCTCACATTTTTCTGGGTATATTTACAATAGTAGCTAAAGTTATGAAGGTTTCAATAAGTTGTTTGAATCTTATTGAAAAAAAGAATGAAAGCAAAAAAATTACCTTCATGCTGAAGAAATCATCAATCAGTTCACCCTATAAAATCTTTTTCAGCATTTAGCATAAGGCTACACTGTACCTTTGGGGGATTTAAAGAAGAAATTCTAAAGCTGATGGATTGCCAAAGGAGCTAACCAGAATAATACAAAAAAACCTTTAATTAACAGAAAAAAATAAGACTTAATCAGGCCTTAAAATATTCATTCATTCGATCCCATTCATCCTGCATCGGATTATTAAGCGCTTTTAATGCTTCATACATTTTATGAAAACCGCTAATATCTTTTGTTGCCTTGTAAAGCCTCAAGAGTTCAACATGTAATGCTTCCCTTTTTGAAATTTCTACGATTGCTTTTTCTAAAACTCGTTTAGCTTCATCCAATTGACTATATTCAATATAATCACGGGCCAATACCAACGGATCATGTTCCTGTTCTCCTGCTGAATAAATTTGTTGGACCAAATTAACAGTACCTATGATGCCTTTCCCTAGAACGCAGAACTGATTTTCCGTGAGTTCAGCCCGATTATCTAAATATTGGCGTAATTGTTCTTCTCGATCAGGCGCTAACTTATTTTTGACACCTGCAAACATCCGGCGACTAATCTCAATACCTTTATGCTCTAAAACCCTAAAAAAATCAGAAAGTGCCGCAAATAGCTGCTCTGAGCTATTCCGTTTATAGCAAAAATTGATACGCTGAATATGGGTAATCAGATTTTTTGGCCTTTTGGTTATTTCATGAACCAAATTATCCAGAATATCTTCATCCTCTAGAATATGATGCAGGGGAAACTGATGTTTATCATACTTTGAGAAAACAAAACTTGTATCAGAAAAAACCTGTTCTTCATCAGCCTTTTCTCCAGTAACTAACAATGAAGAATTTAATGCCATTTTCTTTACCAGTTAATCTTAATTAATATTTAAGGAAAGATAGTTTGTATTTACACTTTTTCTATTTGCTACAATAATTATGTGAACCAGATCACACTTTTTAATGGTAAGATTTGTAAAAAAAGCAACTATTGGTCATATGATTCTATACTAAACATCATAACTTGACGACCATTTGAGCAAAATGTTCCATTGTTTTGCGACATCAGGGTATCACTATTAGAAGTCTTATATTAATTGAATTTCTTTTTATAACATCATGAGTTTTTTCAACAAATTCACCTCTTTTTTCCGAAAAAAGCAAACAGATGAACAGCCTGAATCAAGGAAAACTAAATCTAAAAAAAGGCCTGCTAAAGCGAAACGCAAACATCCCAAAACCAAACAAAAATCCAAGATTTTTGTCCCTGCTGCAATTCAGAACTCTGAAATAGCGGCAAACTATCAAGAAAAAATTATACAATCACCCAAAACAACCACAAAAAAAAATAATAACGTGAGAATTCCGTCGCAAGTAAAACTGGTTATCACGGGAAGTGTTGGTGCTGGCAAAACCACCGCAATCGGTGCAATTAGTGACTCAGATCCCATCACAACAGAGACCGTACCGTCCGACGAAACCGCTTTGCTCAAAGAAACGACAACCACCTCGATGGATTATGGCACTTATAACCATCAGTTAAAAAGCAAAATCCATTTATATGGCACCCCAGGACAAAAAAGATTCAGTTTTATGGGGGCAATTTTAACGGAAGGTGCCAGCGGCTTGATCATACTAATCAATAATAATCAAAAATCACCGCTTGAAGACTTGAATTTTTATCTAACCCACAACCAGGAATTTTTACAATCTAATCACGCCGTTGTTGGCATTACCCATTTCGATGTAAATAATAAACATGATATTGCCGACTATAAGCGATTTATGAAAAAATTTGATATGCAATGGCCCGTAGTTCCAATCGATGCAAGAAAAAGTGATGATGTGCTCAAGCTGATTGATATTATTATTGACGTAACATTTCGGGAGTCACCGCTGGAAGCCTAAAACTCATTTAGTTGCATAATCTATTAAGCTTTCTGTCTACAATTGCTGCTTATTGTAATTTTTTTATAACTTTGTCAATCTGAATTTCCTTTGCCGTATTCACAATAACAGCCGCTTTTTTTTCTTCGGGCAACAATGGCTGAATTTCCCGCATTTGTAGTTCTAAAACTGCAACGCCAGCTTCTGAAGCATCTTTACCAACCCGTTCTCTATTAATCACCCGTTGCCGCAAAACAGAATCCTTGGCCTGGCATGAAACAATAGATAAGGGAACATCAAGCTCCAACGCTAAATTCTGGAACAGCCGCCGTTGCTGATGTTTTAAAAATGTCGCATCAACAATGACTGAAAAACCCGAAGTTAAGATACTTTTTGCCAGTTCCAACAAACGCAGATAGGTTTGCTGATTAATTTCTGGCGAATACAATCCACTTTTGGGGCTGGAGTGACTTCGCGTTTCAGGTTCCATTCCAAACAATCGTTTCCTTTCCACATCTGATCGAATTCGTATTCCAGGTAAATGCTGTAACAATAACTGGGAAACAACGGTTTTTCCGGAACCAGAAAAACCATGACAAATAACCAGTTTTCTGGAAGTTGTTTGGGTATATTCAGATGCCAATTGAAGATAATTATTGTATTCCTGGTACGCTTTGGAAAAACTTTGTTCATCTTTGTGCTGTTGACAATTCAGGATATTTATTTTGGCTCTAACCATGGCCCGATAAACGCAATAAAATCGAAATATCTGTAAACCCCAGTAATCGCCTGTTTGCTCCAAATAGCTGTTCAAAACCCGAAATCCAAAATCCTGTCGCTGGTGGGCTTTGAGGTCCATCACCAAAAAAGCCAGCTCGCTCATCACATCAATCCAGCGCAAGTTATTATTAAATTCAATTCCGTCAAAAGGAATGATTTTGTTGTCAAAAAGTACAATATTAGCCAGATGCAAATCACCATGGCATTCTCGGATAAAACCCTGTTTTTTTCGGTATTCAAAAACTGCAACAAGGCGCTGATGTTCAAGTTTGCTCCATTCTTCCAGCAACCTTAATCCCTCGTTGAGTGGATGAATCAGGGATTGACGAATCTGTATAAAATTTTCCAGTATGGGTTTTATAATTTTTTCTGGTGAGCCAAAATTCATGGATTCATCGGCAATTTCCACATTTGCATGAAAATTTGCAATGACATTGGCCAACTCATCGAGATGTTCTACACTGAGCTGCTCAGACTTTAACAAATTATTCAGTACATTCGATTGTGGAAATTGCCTCATTTTTACAGCATATTCAAGAATCGGTCCATTTCCATTAATCTGTGGCTCCTCTTCGTCTCCAGTTATTACAACAACTTCAAGATATAGTTCTGGCGCCAAGCGCCGATTAAGACGCAGTTCTTCATCACAATAATGATGTCTTTTGCCCAGGGTTGAAAAGTCCAGAAACCCGAAATTAACTGGCTTCTTGATTTTATAGGCATAATCACCCGTCAGTAATACCCAAGAAATATGAGTTTCTAGCACCTCAAATTGAGCCACCGAATGAGGATAAAGCGCAGGATTTTGCAAGTTTTCAAGTAACACATTCATTGTCAGTAAATCATTCATTTATGTTTTACTCGATTTTAAAAGATCAATAGGAAGCGGGAAAACAATAGTTGAGGATTTTTCCCCCGCTATTTCTGTCAATGTTTGTAAATATCTAAGCTGAATGGCTTGAGGTTGCTTTGACAAAATAGTCGCTGCTTCCAGTAATTTTGCTGAAGCCTGCATTTCACCTTCCGCATGAATAATTTTTGCTCGACGCTCCCGCTCGGCTTCCGCTTGTTTAGCAATCGCACGAATCATACTTTCATCCAAATCTACATGTTTAATTTCAACATTTGCGACCTTTATCCCCCAGGCATCTGTTTGGACATCAAGAATTTCCTGAATATCTACGTTTAATTTGTCCCGACTGGAAAGCATTTCATCCAAATCATGCTGGCCTAGTACTGATCTTAAGGTCGTTTGAGCTAATTGGCTGGTCGCATCATAATAATTTTCTACCTGAATAATGGCCTTATCGGGATCAATCACCCGGAAATAAACCACGGCGTTAACCTTGACCGACACATTATCTCGGGAAATAACATCCTGAGTGGGTACATCCATGACAATGGTTCGTAAATCCACCTTAACCATTTGCTGTATCAAGGGGATAACAATAATGAAACCTGGCCCTTTAACTTTGTAAAATCGACCAAGCATGAAGATAACGCCTCGCTCATATTCCCGTAAAATACGGAAGGCGCTAATTAAAATAATAAAAAGAATACCCAGAGATACATAAGTAAAATAACTCAACATGATCATTACTCCTGTTTTGGTTGTTGCAAAGGCTTCACCAGCAAGGTTAAACCATCAATATCATAAACAATCACTTTTTCATTTTTATGAATCGGCCTTTCCGACCTAGCCCGCCAGTTTTCGCTATGAACCCTAACCATACCGATTACATCAAAATCTTCTAGCGCTTGTCCTGTTTCACCTATTAATGCCTCTCGACCTGAAACCACTGGAACTTGCCTTGATTTCACTAATAAACCCAGTGCCAATATTAAAAACAAGGCGCTGCTTAAGGCTAATCCAGCTACTAATCCTAAATTAATACCAAAACCGGGAGCATCAGTATCCATCAAAATTATTGAACCGATGACAAACGAAGCAACGCCGCCAAATCCAAGCACACCAATACTGGGCACAAATGCCTCAGCTATCATCAGGGCAATTCCAAAAATAATTAATGCCATTCCTGCATAGTTAATGGGTAAAACCTGAAAGGCAAATAATGCCAATAGTAGGCATATCGCACCAACCGTACCAGGCACCACGCTTCCGGGATTGTAAAATTCTAAAATCAACCCATAAATCCCTATCAACATCAAAATGTAAGCAACATTGGGGTTGGTTATGACCGCAAGAAGTTCACTACGCCAGTCAGGGTCAATCTTTTCGATAACTGCATGCTGCGTATGTAGGGTTACTTCCTGTCCCAGTACATTAATTTTTCGTTGATCCAACTGCCGGATTAAATCAGTCTCATTAGCGGCTAAAATATCAATGACGTGATGAATCAATGCTTCTTCAGAAGGTAGACTCGCCGCTTCTCGTACTGCTTTCTCGGCCCATTGTTCGTTTCTACCGCGCATTTTTGCCAAGCCGCGAATATAGGCAACCGCATCATTGATAACTTTATGCGCCATGGGGTCATCGATAATCACATTTGGTTGTTGGTCCTGGGTTTCCTTCCCAGAGGGCTTGTCTTTACCCAGTTGACCTGGATTAATTAGTTGCACGGGAGTTGCAGCACCTAAATTGGTGGCCGGCGCCATAGCAGCGATATGGCTGGCATACAGAATATAGGTTCCTGCGCTCGCCGCTCTGGCACCACTCGGCGCAACAAAACTTACAACGGGAACCGGTGAGGCAATAATTTTTTTTATTATCTCTCGCATCGAGGTATCAAGCCCTCCCGGCGTATCAATACGAATAAGTACAAATAATACGTGTAGATCGGCTGCTTTATCCAGATTTCTGGTCAAATAATCTGAAGTTGCAGGCCCAACAGGGCCATCAATTTGTAACTGAACGATTTTCTGGGGTTCAAAATTGTTTTGGTTGCCATGTGCATTGCCTTCGTCAATTGCAAATGCACTCTGAAATATCATGATTACTACGCTCAGAAACCAAACGATATTGGACTGAATAATTGCAGGCATCATACCCCCGCTTGTTGTAAACTTAATTTGAGTGTACGCTTACTGACGCATGACTGCAATTAGAACCAAGGCGAATAATTTCAAACCATGAAAACACGGATCTACACCGCTTTATTTCTCATTTTTATGATCGTCATTGGTATGGGTCCGTTCCCAATCACCAGCATGATTTGTTTATATGCCGTTATTTTCAGACCGCGCTGGTTTAAAGGTCTGATTGATACAATCTATGAAGATTGATTCATTCTTTTCTCAATTTTCTACAGCATACGTTCTTTGAATAAATTCACCAAAACAACGAAACTCCTCATCATGGCTGCTGTTTTTTCGCCAAACCAGACCAATTTCACGATAGCTTTGATTATCAAATGGATATACCTCAAGCTTTGAATTTGCCAGCAGCGCCGAATTTTGAGCCATTTTTGGTATAAAAGTCACCCCCAAATCAATTTCAACCATTTGTAACAAGGTGTGAATACTGGTCGCAGCAAATTGATTCACTTTGTTAGTATGCAATAATTTACAGGCTAATAATGTATGTTCGCGTAAACAATGGCCATCTTCTAGTAATAAAACACTGTCCTCCTGTAACTGATCGACCAGCTTTTTTTGTTTATTAATCCACTTGGTATGAGTATGGCAGGCCAGCATAAAACGATCCTTGAACAAAGGCATGACATCGACATGTTTGAACTCATAAGGTAAAGCAACCAGCATTAAATCAATATAACCGGCCATTAATTCATCATAAAGTAATTGCGTAGTCTGTTCTTTTAAAAATAATTTCAAAGCTGGAAACTGGGTACGAATGGGTTCCATTAATAAAGGCATCAAAAAAGGTGCAATGGTAGGAATAACACCTAAAACTAATTTTCCTGATAATGGATATTGCGAATCTCTAGGAATTTCGGCTAGCAACTCAAGTTCTTGCAAACACAAGCGTGCCTTAGTAACCACTTGCTTACCTATCGCCGTTATTGTTACAGACTTATTGGTCCGATCGACTAATTGAACTTGCAATAAGTCCTCTAGTTCTTTAATCGCAATACTAAATCCGGACTGTGAAATAAAGCAGGATTTGGCGGCTTTGCCAAAATGCCGGTGTTCATCCAAAGCCACTAAATAAAGTAATTGTTTTACTGTAGGTAATTTCATAAAACCTGGATTCGTATAATAAGTGCATAACCTCTGTATGTAACTGAAAGCAATACACCTTAGTATTAGGATCAAGACTCAGGTGTACAATGTAAACAGTTACCAAGCTATTCACAGAGGCTAACAATGAGCTACAAACACCTAAGTCTTGAAGAAA